>CAYYAG010000034.1:0-16611 GCA_964470005.1 uncultured Muribaculaceae bacterium | reverse complement strand
TCAGAATCCGTATCTAACGGCAATTCATCTTCATAATAGTAATTTCTTTCCTCTTCGTCATGGCCAATTTCAAGAATATCTTCCGGTCTTACAGGTCTTGTACCGATTGTAACCTCATTATCATCAGTTCCCTGTATCGGATTTGTACTATCATCATCAACAACGGTAAACTGAACGTATTCTTGGTCATTTATAGTAACTTTATTTTCATCATCATTAATATAGTGTTTTCCATCTATATAAATATCGTCAGCTACGATTGTTATTTCGTCAGTATCCGGATTATTATCACCCTGAACCCTGCCGTTGATAACTGTTACAACGCTTTGTGCCCTGTTTTGATCAACCCTTGTATCAGGATTGATATCCAAAGCTTTTAATATAACTTCTTCAGGAGCTAAACTTTCGTTAGGTCCGTAATAATCTTCAGGTGTATTAGGCACCGTACCAAGATTCTCAATTGTTAATGATGTACCTTCAGTAACAAGCTTGATTGTCTTGGCTGCCGTAATTTCTTCAATATTTACATTTCCGGTAAAGTGAATATCAACACTTCCCTCCTTTGAAATGATTGTACAAATTTTTGTTTCGTTGCCTAAAGTACGAACGTTAATGTCGCCTTTATATGCAAGCATATCAACACCGTATTCAGGATCTGTCTGCTCAATTACTAATCTGTTGTCATCCTCACCAATTCCGCCGCTTGCAATTAATGAAACACCTTTACCTGAAACATTAACTTCATCCTGGTTGCTGTTAGCATTAACAATAGAGTATGGTGTCTGACCTTTCTCTGCTGAGTCAGCAAGTAAAATAACTCTGCCGTCAGTAGATTTAATTTGTCCAACTCTCATATCGGTATCTATACTTGCAAGGTTAATGTCTGATGTTGCCTGAGCATCAATTTTACCTGAAACTCTTGTATTGATTGACTTTGTAAGATCTCTTGCATCAGTTCCAACACCTACACAAGCATCGCCAACACAAGCACCACCAACATTACCGTCGCCAATACCGCCGTTTGTAACATTAATTGTTAAATTACCGTCGTTATAGGTAACAAGATGTGTACCGGTTGTTCCGTTGTTTATAAGATCACCATTTTCAAGGTTAATGGTCAAGTCACCATATGAAGTAATATAATCATCATTTTTATCGTCACCAATTCTTATATCAGAATTAGTGCTGTTAACAGTAACGCCGTGACCGACAACTGTTCCTTGAACATTTATACCGCCCTCACCTGTATTTGTTATATTAACTACGCCATTGCCGGAAACAGCTCCCGTACTGGCTATCTTAATACCATCCACTCCAGTGTTTTCAATTAAAACTTCACCTGAGCCGAAATTTTTAACGTTTCCTGCAATTTCAACACCTGCATTATCAGTACCGTATGCTTTAATTACAATTGTACCGTTTTCGTTTGCAAGTGAGGAACCTGTCGTGATATTTTTTGTGTTTACAAGTTTATTAAATAATATAGTCGCCTGCTTAACGGAAGTTAACTCCATCAAGTCATTAATCCCGCTCATTATACCGGCATTTGACCCTACGGATACAGAGGCAGCTTTAATATCTACTCCCTCCTGGGTAAATATTTTACCGTCTATTTTAACAGTACCCGTTCCCTGACTGTTTTCAATATCATTCAGGCTTGCTATTTTCGGATAATCTCTTAATTTTTCATAATCATCCTGGTTCGGAGTCAAAACGGCTAACGAACCTACATTCAAGACACCGCTTGCACCAACAACCATGCCATTTGGCGAAATAAATATTGCTTTACCGTTATAAAAATTACCATCACGCATTGAATTAACAATACCGTTGATATTAATTTGACTGTCTACCAGGTTGACAAACGTTTCAATATTTTGGTCGCCGTATTTAAAAATCAAGTTAGCAATATCACCTGCATCAAGATTAAATGTTTCATATTTCCTAAAACCGACATCCCCTTGTACTTTTTTTGGTTCTATATTATAAATGTTATTATTACCTGTCACCCAATCTCCATAGCCACCGATTTCAGTAGCCATAGCTGGAATAACCATTGACTGCTGCATCAGGAAAAACGTTGTCAGCAAGGAAGCTATTACTCTTCGTTGTCTTTTCATCGTGTCAAGTTTCATATCCGCTTGTCCTTTCAATTTTTTGCTATTCATACACTTCATTTTACCAAGAGTATGACTTAAAGTCGCGTAATATTACGTTTCTTTAAGTTAAATTAGCACATCATGTCACATTCATATACTTCATATATACATTAACGTCAAAATTTAAAAAATATTGCGTATTTATAACAAAATGTTAACAGAACTTAACTTAAATTTTGAAATTTTGAAAATAATTTGGCAAATAACCAATAACAACAATAAAACAAAACGAGCAGTAAACACATCTCTAATATGACACTGTTAACATTAAAAGTAACAAAAGCATAATAAAGGCCTCCTGCCGGAATAGCAGCCAGAACCATTTTTACTATTGTTTTCCAAGGCAATTTTAACCTCATATTCGGTAAAACAATTATTACAGACAGTAGAAAATACAAGAAATTTGCAGCCAGCGTTGCCACACCAACTCCAACAAGACCATGCCCGGGTATTAACCAGATATTTAAAGCAACACCGACAATTCCAGAAATAAGTTTAATTATAAATTCTATATATGTTTTATTTGCCAGATGGTACTGCAATGTTGTATAGTCTGTCAATGCCAGAAAAAATGTTCCGAAGGCAAAATACGGAATAAGCTTAAACGCAGTCTGAAATTGTTCATTTGCGAATATATTGACATATTCAACCGCATACAAAGACATCAATGTAATTATTGGCAGCGATATTAAAAGATAATATCCGCAAAAACGCGATATAATCGGTCTTACATCGATTTTTTCCTCATACATATTTATGATTCGCGGAATGGCCGCAACAGTAATAATCGCGAATATTGTAAGCAGCAGCGGCAATGTTAAGCCATAACCCACTCCCACAATTCCCGCTTCGGAAAATCCTTTTATACTGTTCATAATAAATTTGTTACTCTGATTTATTATCCAGGCGCTTAAGGATGTTGCCGCAATCGGCACCCCGTATTTAAAAATCGGGATTAAAAATGTCCATTCTATTTTTTGAAGCTTAAACCATTTAACAATATTGCTTTGATATATTAATAACAAATCAATCAACGATATTGAAACACCCATGCCTAAAAGCATGCCCATTGCGCCAAGATTGAAAAATTTTACAAAAAATACCGAAAGACCGATTGTCAAAAATTGATTTAATATAGTAGAAAACGTGAATGACATTGATTTCAACTGCGCTCTTATAAGTTGAAATAGTAATGCACGTATTGCTACAGGAATTATTAATAATAATATTGCCAGAAAATACTTGGTTGGAATATGGAAAAATGAATAAAAATTTTCTCTAAAGAGATAAGCCACAATAAACATTAATCCAATATTAAAAGTTAATATTGAAACCAGCGTTGTCATGTATTTGGGCATGTCCTGCATAAGCTGGTGATGCCGGAAAAACCTTAGACCGGAAAGTCCCACCCAATCAGAAAACAGAATACACAGAAAAGATAAAAGAGCAATAGATATAGAATACAAACCATACTGTTCAGGCGGTAAAAGACTGGTGTATACCGGTACGATTAAAGCATTTCCGAGCATGCCAACAATCTTGGACGGCGCATATTTTGCCATATCCTGAAAAATTCCACGTGTTTGTTCTGCCTCTACTTCCTTATTTTCTATATATTCCATAAATAATTCCTAAATATTATAACCCCGAAACTATTATACAACAAATTCTCCAAAAAGGTCATATTCATCCGCTTTTATAATTTTAACCTGCTCTATATCGCCCGGGACAACAGTTTTGTTAGACTTAACATAGACCACACCGTCAATTTCCGGCGCATCATGTTCCGAACGCAATATAACAACCCCCTCATCAGTAAAGCTTTCCACAATACAAGGAATAACTTTATCTATATAAGACTGATTAATCTCATAGGATATTTCCTGCTGGAGTGCCATTAATTTTTTGTAACGTTCATGCTTAATTTTTGCAGGAACCTGGTCACTCATGGAATATGAGGCTGTATTCTTTTCACGTGAATATTCAAAGACGCCCATTTTATCAAAACGCATTTTTTCCACAAACGCATATAAATGTTGAAACTGTTCATCTGTTTCACCGGGATATCCTACAATAAATGCCGTTCTTATCGCAACTCCCGGTATTTTTGTTCTTATCTTATTAATAAGTTCCTCATAATCAAAAGCAGGACGACGCATATTTTCCAGAATGGTTTTGTCCGAATGCTGCAACGGAAGATCAATATATTTAACAACTTTATCACATCTGGCGATTGTATCCATAAGCTCATCTGTCATTTGAGAAGGGTATGCGTACATAATTCTAATCCAGGAGAGATTTTCAATTTTATTAAGCTCCTTCAATAGCTTGGGCAGCATTTGTTTTTTATACAAATCAATCCCGTAACTTGTTGTATCCTGTGCGATTAAAACCACCTCCGTGACGCCTTTTTCCACAAGCAATTTAACCTCATCCACAATATTTTCAATAGGACGGGAATGATAATTACCTCGGAGATTTGGGATAATACAATATCCGCAATGGTAATTACAGCCGTCAGCGATTTTAACATAAGAACTTGCTCCCATGGTAATCTGCTGGCGTTCTACGTTTTCGGGATAAACATAGTCTGGTTTTTCTGAAACATATGAGATATATTCTTCATTTGCTTCATTTGCAATCTTATCAACAACACCTGCAATCTCTCGAATATTAGATGTGCCAACCATGGCACAAATCTCAGGGATAGCATCTTTTAGCTCATCATTATATTTTTGCGGGAGGCAACCTGTTACGATAATCTTCTTGCCTTTTTCCACAAGCTGTAAAATAGACTGCACTGATTCTTTTTCTGCATCATGAATAAATGAGCAGGTATTTACGATTACAATTTGAGCTTCGTCTTCATTTAAAGTAACCTCATGACCTTTTGCGGACAAAAGTCCGAGCATAAGCTCACTGTCTACCAAATTTTTTGCACAACCATGATTTACTAGCGCTATTTTCATCATCAAACCTCTTTAATGATTTTAGCACAAATAATTTTTAAAACTCAATTGTACACATCTATAAAATATATTATTGCAGTCATTTCCAATAGTTTTTTTCCTCCTCCCAAGGACGATATTATTGCGAGATGTCCAAATACGACGTTTAAGCTACTCATAAAACTTTAGTTTTGCAATAACTTTACATCCTTTCAAAAAAGTGTACAATATATTATATATGAAGAAGTTTTTATTGCCAGTATTTTTAATGCTAACTCTATCAATACCATGTGCCTCTAAAGAAGAACTTCCGGAGGTAAAATTTCAACGTATATTTTTGACTGATACATCGGAAGCAGAAGACTATATAGAACCGGAAACTATTCCTTTAAAAGGCTATGCCCAGTATATTGAAGATTCTGAAGCAATTTACTTAACTGATGATAATAACCAGTTAATACTAAACTTGAAGGTACCCCAAAAAATAAGTTCATCCTCCCTTGCAGAAGAACATAAAAAAATATTTACGCAAAATCCCATGTTATACTCAAAATACGGATCCGAAGAATACCAGATTTCTCCCAAAGATGCGGGCGAGAAAGTCGAACAGGGAAGTATTGCCTTTGGAACAAATATGGAACAGGAGGTTGACTGGGGAGAGCTTGAGCATACCGCAACATTTTTTACAAAATACAACAAGGGCAGATTTGCATTTAAAACAGCATATGAAAGAACTGTCGGAAGCACATATAATAATTATTACGACAGCCTTTATGTTGCACCCGAACTTAAACTTAATAAATATCTTTCAATAAAGCAAATTCTAACTGCCGATATAACTAAAAACCGTAAAAAGAACGAGTTTGTATTGTCCATAAATCCACTCGCAAAACGACACGAAGATAGACTTAACCTTGAGTTGGGAGCAAGCCAGACCTACGACGATTCAAATTCACTAATACGAGAAAAATTCAAATTTAATGCTAAATTTAAATTGTAAAATTTTTGTATGTATAAAAAATTTCGGTTATAATTAAGAAAATGGCAAATACTAAACGTACAAAAGGTAAGAATAAAAAAGCTCCAACAACATCGGCAGGTGCTTCGCCAAAAAAGTCGCGAAAGGAATTACGAAAAACCGGATTTTACTATTCTTTTCTGACGATTGTACTTTTATTCTGCCTTATACAGGTCGGCTTCAGTGCAATTTTAAATATTTCTAAATTGGTTGCATATAAGGCAAAAATTATAACCTTGAAAAAAACACTAAATGATGCGGAAGATTATAATAAAAATCTTAAGGAAGAAATCAAACTGTTTTCAACAACGCAAAATTTGGAAGGAATAGCACGAAATACTCTTAAAATGGCCGGCGAAGATGAAGTTTTGATTATAATAAACAACTCAACCACAGAAACCAAAGCAGCAAAAAAAAGCAGCAAAAGAACAGAGGATAATCATGCTCAGTGAGGAAAAAGAAGTTCTTGAATATATAAAGGAAGCATTTTCACTGCGATCCCAGGAGTTATACAAACCCGCGGTAGAAATGCTGTACAAAGCGCTGGCACTAGATAATGACAACATCGAGGTTTTGTATCAACTCGGAGAATTATATACGCTTATGCAAAATTACACGAGGGCAGCAGGATATCTGGATCAAGTAATCCTAAAATGCCCCGAACATACAGAGGCTCTCAGACTTTATCAAAAGATTTCGGAAAACCAAAAAGATTTTGAAAAATCACTTTCTTTTGCGGAAAAACTTTTTAAGATAAACAAAAATTCTGACAACCTAAAAGAACTAGTTATTCTTTCCGGCAAACTCAACTTAACTGATAGGCTGAAAAAGTATGTTTCTTCTGAATACACAACACCCGACGTAATCTATGAAATAGCTAACGCACTATACAATAACGGAGAAACAGATTACGCAAAAAAACTTTTAACAGAACATCAAGATGATGGCAATGAACAAATAAAAATATTGCTTGGTAAAATTTATTTTGATGATAATAATCTTGAAAAATCAAAGGAAATCTTTAAAAGTTTTGGCAAAAACAGCAGTAATACAGAAGTTTTAAATTATCAAGGACTTTTTGCACTTGAGGAAATGAATTTTACAGAAGCAATAATGTGCTTTTCAAAAGCTTCAACAATTAATAAAAATAATCCGATATATTTTTATAATCTTGGTAATGCATACTTTTTTAACGGCTGGATGGAAGAAGCGCAAAATGCATATTCAAAAGCGATTTACCTTATGCCGGACAACATGGATTACAGATATTCACTGGCTTACCTGTACTACGAAACAAAGAATTTTGACAAATGTAAAAAAGAAGTTGACGCAATACTTTCCACATGTCCGGAACATTATTCAACAAGGATTTTACGCGCAATTCTTCTAAATAATAATAAAGAATTTATGCAGGCAAAAAACATTTTGGAAGATAATATAAAAGCAGGCTGCGATGATGATTTCACAATGCTTACTTTAGGCAAGACCTACAGTATGCTGGATATGTTTGAGAAAGCAGAATCCGTCGTATTAAAAGTAATAGAAAAAAATCCTGATAACTTAAACTACATTACTGACCTTGCAGATATATATATAACAGAAAAAAAATATGACAAGGCACTTGAACTGGCTGAAAAGATTCTTAAGCTTAACCCGAATTACGTATACGGCTATATTTTAGGAGCCAGAACAGCATATTATAATAACGATTTTGACACCTGTAAAACATATGCACAAGAAGCAATCTCATTAGATATGAACTGTTCGGAGGGTTATTATTATCTGGCACTTGTAAGATTTAACGAGGAGGATTTTGAAGAAGCAGTTGAATGCATGAAACGAGCAATAACTTATGATGTGACAAATCCTAAATATTATGCTGAAATGAGCAAAATATATAAAGCCCAAAATGACATCAAAACAGCACTTGAATATATAACCGAAGCCGAAAGCATTGACAATTCAACCGAATATAAACTTATGTATCAGGAACTTGCCGCCTTAAACAGAAAAAGCTCGCAAATATAATATTTTTTCTTTCAACCAATTTGCCTAAAAAAAATATATAAGTATAATATAAAATATACACAAATTAAAAAACGGCGGAATATGAACAAGAAACTTGTAATATTAGTATTAAGCATAGGATTAGTTGGAGCTCCTGTATTTGCGGCAAAAGATGAAGGGGGTATAGTTCCTGCTAATTACCCGCAAAAATATACCCGGGAATACATAAACCAAATTACACCCCAGTATAAAGCTGTAGGGAAAGATGAAATAGTTTATGTGGCACTTGATATGCTTAAGAATACAACCGGCGATTTTTCAAGGAAAGCAATTTTAGGCAATAACCTGACAGAACGTCCTGTCAAAATCGAATTTAAGGATTTAGGATCAATCAATCAGGCTTATGCGACATTTGATGCCTTGGGCTGGAAAAAAGGCAAAAATCTTTATATATTTATAAACCCCCGTCACAAAGATGCACCTCCCGGAGCACTTGCTGCACTTTTATCTCACGAGGCACTTCATCAGGATGAATACAATTCACTTGCCGAAGAAACTTATGCCTGGACTATGGAAGCTTCTGTCTGGTGCGAAATTTTAAAAGAATTTCCGGAAAGCGCTGACTATAATCTTCATCCGCTCGTAGTCAGAGAAAACACACTGAAAAAACTTTTTGAAAAAGGTAATTACACTAATAAATATATCAAAAAAACAGTAATACAGAACAAAGGATATGAAAACCTTCCCTCAACATCTCCAGGATTTGAAGATTTATAACTTTAACACCTCATGGGTTACTAAAAAAGTATATTGATTATAAAAAACCCTTGATGTTAAATATTTGTATGAAGAAAAAACAGTTAATATTATTTCTGATTATTGTATTAGCATTATTTGCACTTAATGGACTATTTATGAATGTAAATCGTCCTATGCTTCCTAATGACAGCGAAGAAATGATAAACCATGAGCATGTTTCTTCACAAAAACTCTTTGATAATGTATGGGATACAGTACGCGAAAATTATTATGATGCAACAATGAACCATCAAATCTGGGGCCGGTGGAAAGAACACTACAGGGGTAAGATTAAAACTGATGAAGATGTAAAAGTTGCAGTACAAACAATGCTTGAGAGCCTTGACGATCCGTATTCACGCTATATGAGCAAAGCCGAATACGCAGATCAAAATACTTCCATAACATCAAAAATCACAGGTATAGGAGTAAATATAGCTACCAACTCGGGAAAAATTCAGATAATAAGCGTTGTAGAGGGAACACCTGCACAATTTGCCAACCTGCAAAGCGGGGATATTATTACATCAATAAATGGAAAAGATGTAAACGGACTTCCGCTCTCTGATGTTGCAAACATGGTTAGAGGACCTGAAAACAGCTTTGTTGAATTAACAATTCTCCGAGGTAAAGATAAATTCACTAAAAAAGTTATCCGAAAAGAGATAAAAATAAAAACAGTACGAAGTTCACTTGACAAAAACATTGGCTATATACAGATTATGACATTCATCGGGTCTACAACCCCGAATGAATTTCTGGAGGCACTGGAAAAAACTAAAAAAGCCGACGGATTAATCTTAGATTTACGGGGAAATACAGGAGGCTTATTACCAAACGCAATATTTATTGCAAACCTGTTCATTCCTGAGGGAAACATCGTAAGTATCGTAGGACGAAACGGATATAAATATGATATCTATGCACAAAATACCGAATTTAACGTCGATAAACCTATGATTGTTCTTGTCGACGAAACAAGTGCCAGTGCCAGTGAAATCCTTTCAGGTGCTTTAAAAGATTATAAAAAAGCAAAGCTTTTAGGTACCCGAACATACGGTAAAGGTATGGTTCAAAAAATCATCCCCCTTCCAAATGAAACCGGATTAAATCTTACAATTGCAAAATATCTTACCCCTAACGGCACTGATATCAACAAAAAAGGGATAGCCCCCGATATCGAAGTTAATTTCACAATGGAAGACGTTAAAAAACAAAACGATGTCCAGTTAACAACGGCAAAATCAATACTTAACGAAATGATAGGGCAGCAACTTGCAGGTAAATAATCTTACCAAACATAATCTCGCTTATTTCTCAAACACCATACATTATTTACTTCGTACAAGGATGTTGTAAACAATATTGTTTTAATCAGACAAACTTAGTGTCCTTGTTATAACTACTTAAATAAGCTCTAACTTGTTTTTTCATTCATTTTCTGCTTTTGGGGATTAATTATACACAACTTTTAATTTTGTAGCAGATAAATTTACATACGGTAAAAAATTTGGCTTTTTTGCTTGTTTGTGGTATCATGGTACTATAAATACAGACGATTAGGGGGAAAACATGGCTGAAAGCACTCAAGATATTGATAACGGGATAGAAGCATTAAAAGCAGTTGAAAGAACTCAGATAAATGAACAACTTGAAAAAATTGAAACCAAGACATCTGATAAATACGATGCAAGCAATATTAGAGTTTTGGAAGGATTGGAAGCTGTTCGCCTAAGACCGGGTATGTATATCGGCTCAACTTCACAACGCGGACTTCATCACTGTATTTATGAAATTGTTGACAACTCAATTGACGAATCTCTTGCAGGCTTTTGTACAGATATAAAAGTAACAGTCAACATTGATAACAGTGTAACAATTGAAGATAACGGCCGCGGTATTCCCGTTGATATAAAGCCCGAATCCGGTAAATCAGCACTTGAGATTGTACATACGGTACTTCATGCCGGCGGAAAATTCGGTGACGGCGGCTATAAAGTGTCAGGCGGCCTGCACGGTGTTGGCGCATCAGTTGTAAACGCACTTTCTGAAAAATATATAGTAGAAGTTTCACGACAAGGATACGTATGGCGGCAGGAATATATGAGAGGAGAACCTGTTGCGCCTGTCGAAAAATGTGAACCCACCGAAAAAACAGGTACAAAAACAACATTCTGGCCTGATCCTGAAATATTTACCGAGACAACAGAAATAGACAGGGATGTAATAGCAAACAGATTACGTGAAATGGCCTTTCTTAACAAAGGTTTGAAAATAATATTTGTTGACGGCCACACAAATAAAGAAGAAGTTTTCCACTATGAAGGCGGGATAGGAAGCTATGTTGAATTCCTAAACAAAAATAAAAATGTACTTCATGAAAAACCTATATATATAGATAAAGTTATTGATAATATACAAGTGGAAGTTGCAATGCAATATACTGATGCTTATACCGAAACAGTATTATCATTTGCAAATAACATTAACACAAACTCCGGCGGGACCCACCTGACAGGTTTTAGAAACTCAATTACACGTGTTCTAAATGATTATGCAAGAAAAAACAACATCTTAAAAGATTCTGATCAGAATCTTTCAGGAGAAGATGTACGAGAAGGCTTGACAGCCATTGTCAGCGTGAAACTTCCTAACCCGGAATTTGAAGGCCAAACAAAAGAAAAATTAGGCTCCCAGGAAGCTATGGGCGCAGTCCAAGATGCCGTAAGAGATAAACTTCAGGAATGGCTTGAGTTCAATCCAAAAATTGCAAAGACTATTCTTGAAAAAACTTTGCAGGCACAACGTGCCAGAGAAGCAGCCAGAAAAGCACGAGAATTAACAAGAAGAAAAACCGTTCTTGAAAATTCAACATTGCCCGGAAAACTTGCAGACTGTTCAAATAGAGAGCCAGAAAAGTGTGAGATTTTTATTGTTGAGGGAGATTCCGCAGGTGGATCAGCAAAACAGGGTAGAAACAGAATGTTTCAGGCAATCCTTCCGCTAAGGGGTAAAATCTTAAATGTTGAAAAAGCCAGACTTGACAGAATATACGGCAACAATGAAATTCAGTCAATGGTTCAGGCTTTCGGCATAAATATCAGCAAAAACGGCGAGGAGGTCAACCTTGAAAAACTCCGTTACCACAAAATCATTATAATGACAGATGCCGATGTTGACGGTGCGCATATAAGAACACTGATGCTGACTTTCTTCTTCCGTTATGCAAGACCTTTGATTGAAAACGGCTTTGTATATATTGCGCAGCCGCCACTGTTTAAGGTTACCCAAGGCAAGGTTTCTGAGTATTTATTCAATGAACATGCACTTGATAAAATGCTTAAAGAAAGAGGCATTAAAAACCTTTCCCTTTCTGATAAAACAAAATCAAAGGTAAAAACAGGCGAAGAACTGCTTGAATTAATCAAAAATATGTCCGCATTCTATAATTCTTATAACAACCCGATTTTAAATCTATATCCTGCAGTTGTTTTAAGAGGGCTTGTCCGTTCAAATATAGAACCTGAAGACTTTGAAAATCAATCAAAAATGAACGAAGTTATTGAGTATTTGAACCACTATCTGAAAGATCACTCAAAGAATTATAATATTAAAGAGGCTGAAAATTACGTTTGTTCATTAAAATACAACCCCGAAAATGCACGATATGCAATTCAATTGAATTTAAATGAAGAAGAACACGTTATGATTACGCAAAGTATCGTAAAAAGTTCCGAATACAAACGTTTAAAAGCAGCATATCCTTTGATAAGAGATTACCTGATAGAAGAAGAACAGAGCTTGATTTTAGAAACAGATACAGAGCAGTATGAAATCACATCATTTGAAAAACTTCAAAAAATAATTGATGACAGAGGTCAAAAGGGCTTGACAATCCAACGTTTTAAAGGGTTAGGCGAAATGATGCCGCAGCAATTGTGGGAAACAACAATGGATCCTGCAACAAGAACTCTTTTGAAGGTAAATATAGAAGACGCGATGTTGTGTGACCAGCTATTTGAAGTCCTTATGGGAGATAAAGTAGAGCCAAGACGTGACTTTATTGAAGCAAATGCTGTTTATGCAACTAATATTGATACTTAATGGATATAATTTGTTCGGGGTTATTTAATACTTAAAAGATCCTTAAATAAGTGCCTGAGATTATAAGATTTCTCACATTTAAATCCATTTTTAATTAATTGTTGCTGTCTATCAATAGCAATCTGTGCAGAATTTTGCTGATTTTTTAGCATAGCTTCCAAAAATTCATCCCATTTTGCTTTTTCGGGCAAGCCAAGTCGCTTAATTTCTCTTGTTAAAAATTCTTTCCCTTCGCCAGTCATTTTACCATTGGTGTCAAAAATGTCTTTGTTAATCAGTTTGGTTTTAAAACTGTTTTTGACATTATCAGCCAAAATATTTGAGTTTGAAAGTTTTTCAAAACCCGGATGTTTTTTTAACCATTCTGTCCCATGCATTAACAAAACCTTTAGCACCGGATGCCAAAACGCTAATCCTTTTCATATATACCTCATTAATTTTTTACAAAATAATTTTAAAAAAATATTTTTTTTTACTGATTAGTGTAATTATTTTAATATTTTTAATAGATTAGAATTTGCGATAAATATTTGATAATATATTTGAATTTTTACAAGAATTGATGTACAATTTAGACAGATAGGAGTGGTTTTTATATGAAACGCGAATTTATTTTTTTAGGTCCCCCGGCATGCGGAAAAGGTACACAGACTAGTACTTTATCCGAATACTTAAACCTGCCTCATGTTGATACAGGTTCTCTTTTGAGGGCTGAGATTAAAAATGAGACAGAAGCTGGTAAAGAAGCTAAATCTTATATTGATAAAGGTCAATTAGTACCGGTAGAATTAGTTACAAGAATTATTAAAAACAGATTATCACAGGAAGATTGTAAAAACGGATATATTTTAGATGGTTTTCCGAGAAGTAGCGAACAAGCAGAACAGCTTACAAAGATAAATGAAGAACTCGACAGGGGAATTGATGCAAAATTTTCTGCAATATATTTTGATATAGATACAAATCTTCTTGTTGAAAGAATTGTAAACCGTCGTTCCTGCCCTGTGTGCGGAGAGATTTATAACCTTCAGTCAAAACCTCCAAAGGTTGAAGGGCACTGTGACAAAGATAATGCGGAACTTACACAAAGAAAAGATGATACAAGAGAAGTTGCGCAATCAAGATTTGATACTTATAACAAAGAAACAGCACCTTTGGTTGAATACTATACACAAAAAGGTGTTTTAAAATCAATAGATGCAAACGGAAATATAGCTGACGTTTGGGAAAGGTTATTAAAAGCCATTAATGATTAACCGAAAGTCAAAAGAAGAAATCAAAAGAATGCGTCATGCCGGGCACATCGTAGCTTTAGTACATCAGAAAATGCGTGAAGTTATTGCGCCCGGAATTTCCACAAAAGAACTTGACGATATAGCAATGAAAATTATAAAAGAAAACCGTGCGATTCCGACATTTTTAGGTTATCAGGGATTTCCGGCGTCAATTTGTGCATCAATTAATGAAGAAGTCGTACATGGAATTCCGTCAGCCAAAAGAATTTTAAAAGAAGGCGATATCATAAGTATTGATGTCGGAGCCACATACGGCGGACTGGTCGGCGACGGAGCCTGGACATATCCTGTAGGAAAGATATCTGCTGATGTTCAAAGACTTCTAGCAACAACCGAAGAAGCTCTTTTTGCGGGGATTGATAAAATGCGTGAAGGCAACGTCCTTGATGATGTTTCAAGCGCCATAGAACGGGTTGCTATCAGAGAAAATTTCGGTATTGTAAGACAATACGGCGGACACGGTGTAGGTCACAGCATGCACGAAGATCCGTTTTTATTTAACTACAGCGTGGGCGACAAAACCCATTTAAAAACAGGTATGGCAATTGCGATTGAGCCGATGTTTAACTTAGGAGTTGATGATGTGACGGTTAATGAGCTTGACGGCTGGACAGTTAGCACCGCCGACAAAAAGCCTTCCGCACATTTTGAGCACTCGGTTATGATAACTGATGACGGACCGTTAATCTTAACTCAACTAATGCCTTAGGAGAAAAAATGAATTATTATATAGGATTGTCATTATCATCAGGTTCAACGATAGATTCCGGTATTGCAATTATAGACGAACACAATAAATTAATTCTTATTGATAAATATTACAAAATGAACGATATAATTTTCTTTTTCGAAAATTATCCATCTTTAAAACAATCAAATATTTGTGTTTCAATGGCATGGGACAGAACAATGCTGGAAGGTAAATGGAGGGTGCTTTCAAAGCCATACCAGCTCGTTGCATCAAATCCACATATGCCAAATCAGGATAACTGGACACAGCGTTATGCAACACGTGGATCGGACTTTTTCAGAGAATTAAATGAAAAAGGTATTCCGGTTAACCGCTTTGAGCTTTACCTTACCCGCCAGAGCCTGCATCTTAATTCATGTTACAAAGAACGTTCCCCCGCTGACTGCAAATTTTTACAACAAACTTTAAAATATGAATGGGAATTTGATGATTTGCCAAACAACATGATGCCAATGTCCCAACTTGAAGCAATTGTCGGTGCGATACTGGCAAGAGAAGCTGCCAAAAATCCGAAAAATATTAAGAAAATTGCTGAATTTCGAGGACTTGATGTAATTGATATTAAAAATGCAATCAGGTTGACAAAAATATTATTATAATAAATAATGTAGGTAAAAATGAATAATAATCCGGCTTTGAGGATTATTTCCGTGGGAAAATACTATTATAGCAATGCTTTTACGCTCTAACGGCTTCACTCATGCCTAAGTTTTATTACATTGAGGATTATTGGAATTATCGCGGCGATGACTATTCTAACAGTTTATCCAATACGAACACATCCAATTTTGATGATGGTTACGCACCAATTCTATAGGTTATAGCTGTACTGCCCATAATGGTACCTGAACCACCTGAAATGCGATGACCTGACCAGGAATCGGTTGCTCAAAATAATTCCGTAAAAAGCTTTACAACATTTTTATGAATTTCGTCAATAGATTTTGACGCATCAAGAACCTTGACCCTTTGAGGTTCTTGTTTTGCTATTTCAAGATAACCCTCTCGAACACGGTTGAAAAAATCTTTACCCGCAGATTCCATTCTATCTTTTTCTTTTCCAACCCTTGACAAGGAAGTTTCCACATCAATATCAAAAACAAGCGTTAAATCAGGATGTCTGCCATTCACCGCAATTTCATTAAGCATTTTTATACCCTCTACAGGTAACTGTCTACCATACCCCTGATATGCAACCGAACTGTCTGTATGCCTATCACATAAAACTATTTTCCCTGCCTGTATAGCAGGATTTATAATCATGTCAATATGCTGTGCGCGATCGGCGAGAAATAAAAAAGATTCGCATCTGTCAGATATATCGCCCCCATAATTCAATAGAATTTCTCTTATTTTTTCACCCAGACCTTTTGCTCCCGGCTCACGTGTAATGACTACCTCATAACCTTTCTGTGTTAAGTAATCAGCCAAAAGCTTTAGCTGAGTGGTTTTTCCACAGCCGTCCGCACCCTCGAATGTTATAAACAATCCTCGTTCCATAATAAAATTATACAACAATAATATTTAAATT
>CAYYAG010000033.1:4410-17484 GCA_964470005.1 uncultured Muribaculaceae bacterium | reverse complement strand
GTACATATAATTTAATTTTAGATATTAGTGAAGATACATATAAATCAACAAAAAATCCGATAAACTTGCAGAACTTGCAAAGAGCAGAGAAGTAATGTTAGGAAAAATCTTTGAATATAATGCTGTTTGCTGCAGGCACAAGGGATTAATGTTTAAAATTCTATGTGATGAAATTGGGATAAAAGCATCAATTGTTCGCGGGAATATGATTGATATGTATGGTTTTGGCGGACATGTGTGGAATGAAGTTAAATTATCAAACGGCAAAAAATTATTGGTTGATACTCAAAACAGAAAAATTATTGACATATCAAAGTCTAATCCCCGAGCTGCGACATATTTTGATGTAGATAACAACGCTTTGTACTATCGTTAAAAATGTCAACGGAAAGTTCTCCAAATTTAACATTTGATATGTAATATATTCTCAATTTAAGTGTTACTCTACATTTATTCTCGCCATAACCTCATAAAATTCAATTTTAAAAGTCACAGCTATGGCGTTTTCATACGACATGCATTATATAAAGATTTATAATTAAAAACTTGACTTAAAAAAATTATCACGCTACATAATAATTATATGCAAAAGCTTGATGCTAAGAGATTATACATATGGTGCAACATTTCACTGCTTTTGTCAGCATTTATATCAGGGCTGTCTTTTGTTGCACAAAAAAACGGTATGGACTACGTAGGACCTTTTACCTTTAACACTTTAAGATGTTTTATAGGAAGTTTTTGTCTGATGCCTTTATTTTTTATATTTGACAAAATTGATAGAGATATTCAATGTTTCTATTCAAACAAAGAGCTGGTTAAAGGCGGACTAATCACAGGAATTATTTTATTTACAGCACTATCTATTAATCAATACTGTATGATTTATGCACAAGCCGGAAAAGCCGGATTTATAACATCCTTGTATATAATTTTTGTGCCTGTAATTGCTGTTTTATTAAAGCATAAACTGAGAAACAATGTTAAACTGGGTATTATACTGGCTCTTTTTGGTTTATATCTTTTGTGTGCGAAAGGAACTTTCAGTTTTAATTTTTGGGACATCTGGCTTCTTGTCAGTGCATTCTTCTTTGCTCTGCATATAATTGTGGCGAGTTATTATTCCAAACGTACAAATGCATTAAAATTTGCGAGTGCACAGTTTTTAGTTGCGGGAATTTTATCTTTACCCTGTATGTTTATTTTTGAAACCCCTGAGCTCAGCTCTATTTTAGCCGGATATAAACCTATTTTATTTATTGGAATTATAGTAACAGGAGTTGCTTATACTTTGCAGATTTTTGGCCATAAGGCTACTCAGCCGATCCTTGCAACTTTAATCTTAAGTACGGAGGCTGTGTTCGCAGTTCTGGGAGGCATGATTCTTTTAGGAGAAACATTAACCGGTAAAGAGATTATCGGCTGTATTATTATGATAGCCGCCATTATAATTTCACAGATACCGTGACGCTATTTTATTTTCTTAAGCGATGACAGGAAGTTGTTATTAATAACATCACCGTCAACTTTAGTTAAAAATATTTGGCAGTCCTTTTCTTCAGCCTCAATTTCCGGTATCTGCTCCAGTTCTGCAGCATAATAATGCGCATCATTTCTACTGCTCAGAGGGATTCTGTTTGCCAGACTATTAAGTGAAAAATTCCTTAACGCACCGGCCAGACCTTTATTTTTACTGCTGAATTTCGTATAAATTCTAAGAATTGCATCGCCAGTTTCAATATTATAACGTCCGACTATATAGCTGCCTAATTGCGGTGCGGCAGATTTTATCTTTAAGAGTTCTACAACATTATCTTTCAGGTAAAGTTCACCAGTAATACTATCAAAATTCCCTTCAGGAATATTTACCATATCAGATAAAGTCGCAGGACTTATCATCGCAATAGGATTTCTAAAAACAGCTGCAAATTTTAAAATGTATTCTATAAGACCTACTTTTTGAATCGTTCCGTCTTTTACACTAAATTTTATTGCACCGTTTAGTTTAAGTGAATCATCCGTATTGAGCTCAATTAAACCGCTTGCTTTGCCCGAAATTTCCCGCGGAAGATTAAGCAAAGATGCTGACATTACATCCGAATTTACATCTTTGATACCAAGTGTTATATTATACAGGTGATTTTTCAAATCGCAAAATACCTTGACTGAAGAAATCCCATCTGCTATATCAAATCTATTTGAATGTAATTGCAGAATATTATTTTTATCCAAAGTAAGATTTGCCTTAAGGTTACCAAAATTAATATCTTTATATTTGCCGTCATCCAGTCTTAATATACATCTTTCAATAATAAGGTTATTGACATCAAAAGCGACTGCATTAGCATCCTGATCTTCATCGTAATTCTCGTAATCATACTCAGCAGTTTCAACTGTTTGAGGCTGAGCTTGGACAGCCGCAGTGTTTTGCTGGTTAAATGACTGCATCAACTTTTCAATATCAATTTTATCAATACCAAAATCAATATTTTTTATCACTATAGGAAACATTATTCTATTGGCAATAGTTCCTGAGAAGTCATATTTAGAACGTTTATAATAGCCCTCAGACTTTATATTCAGGGAATCTTTAGTTGTATAAAACTCACCGCTTTTTATAAAGACTCTTTCTGAAGGAATAATAATTTTTTCCGCATTTAATCTGCCTTTTATAACAGGATAAGTTCCGTTATTAAGCATTGATAAATCACCGTAGAACTGCCCGCCCTTGAATAATTTTTGTCCTATCAAAACATTTAAAAACTCACTGGGTAATGGCTCAGGAATGACAAAACCTAATTTTTTAACAAAAGGTATTGGTTGTGAAATATCTATATCACCATTTAATGACAATACAGGCTTAACTTTTACCCCGCGAACAATTTCTGTTGCTATGTAATAATTTATGTCCTTAATATTTAAAATATTATCTTCAACATGCAAATCTGCTTTAACAGCCCTGTCATAACCGGTGGGAGTTAATGATGCACCGTCTACAAGAATATCATCACCTTTTTCGAGTTTAGATGCCCAGATTATATCAATTTTATCGTAAATTGATTTTATAATTATACCTGTGCCGGCTTCACCGATAATTGTAAAAGGAAACCCTACAAGTTCAGATAAATATTTTTCGGCAAACTCGTTTGTCGCTACCGTGGAAACAATGATTTCAGTATCACAGGATTTTGTATAGTCTTTTACAGTACCTTTCAAATCTATATGATTTTTCCGCGTTGAACCATAATATCCTTTAAAATCTTTTAATGTTATATCATTTGAGGTTATAAGAATCTGCCCTTTGTCCACTGTGAGCGGTAAATCTGCAACAGGAATAACTTTTAGCGTACCCCTGTTCATATTAATTGTACCGTTTATATCATCGTTTACTATATTTATATCAAAATCAAAGCTTCCTTTAATATCCTTAAAGTAAGAAATAATTTCACTGCCATTACCTACCAGAAGATTTGATCCGACAATCGAAATAATATCATCCACATTAAAATTCTTAGCGGAAAGGTTTAAATTAGTTCCTGTTTCACGGGAGGCTTCAGCATTAATATGAACCTCCGATTTGTTTACACTGAAAATACAGTCTTTTACATAGATATGTTTTTCTTTGATTATAACTTTGTTATTATCGCCTATTGAAAAACGCAGCGTTTGATCAGCTTTTTTAAGGGTGGTGTCCAAATTAAAATGTACAAAGCGTTCATATTTGTTTTTATTATTAATAAATAATTTATCCGCATCAAGCTTTATATCAACATCGGGATCCAGATGATACAGTATGACACCCTTTTTAAGAGCAAGAACAGAATCATAAAAATCTACTGTCCAATTTGAACTATCCTTTTCCTCGGTAGTTTCTTGCTGCGGAATCAGTGCCATAAGCTTACTGACATCTGCAAAAATGTACTCCACCAGAAATTTGTCCAGAATTATACGCTGCTTTACCAAATCCTTTAAAGAAATTTGCACATCAGGATTTTTAACCTCAAATAATATTTCATCATTTTTTTTGAGCTTTATCTCATAAGCTTTAAAACCTATAGCTGAATTAAAGCCCGTCTTTAACTCGGGGAATTTTATACTCAAATCAGCATCGGTCAGGTTTTTGACTTCCTTTTCAATAAAGCTTATAACCTTACTATTTGATATTACATAAGGTAACACCTTTACGTACAGAAAGGACAATAAGCCTGCGATTATTATTAATGTACTTAAGATTCCAATTGTTAATTTTTTCTTCATCACAACTCCCTCTATAAAAAATTATAACATAATAAATTTTATTATGTTATTATATAACTATGAAAAAGTTTTTATTATTTTTAGGTTTAATTATCATATTTCAGGGAGCTGCTTTTGCACTAACCCAAACAGGAAGTGTTTCGGAAGATGTATCTGTCAGTGTATTCAAAGGAGATAAATACTTTGGACTTAAAGACTCTAACGAAAATATTCTTGTAGAACCTGTTTATAAGAAAATGATTATACTCGGGGATTCTTCATATATTGTACAAAAAGGCAGCAAATTTGGGCTTATAGACTATAACGGCAATATTCTGGTGCCTATAAAATATACCCATGTGGAAAGAGTTTTAGGGAAATACCTTAAAATCGGAAGCGGCAATAAGTATGCACTATATGATGAATTTGGAAAAGAAATCCTGCCTCGTGAATATACTACGATTGATCTGTTATTTGGCGGTATGTTTTTAACAAGAAAAAACTTTAAATACGGTGTTGTTGATATGAACGGCAGAACAATACTTGAGAATAAATTTGATGATATATATATGCCGGAACCTAACATTATGCGTATCAGCTATAACGGGCAATGGTATGAAATAGAACAGGTAAAAGGTGAGACTTTTACGCTGCCACAAGACATTAACAATATAAAGGATGATGAAAACTTTAAAATATCTGAAATCATTACAAACCCTATACCGGCTACCGGATATTCTATTGTAACATTTACGGATTACCTTTTAAAGCTTTTTTCATCAATTTCACCGGCGCATGAACAGACCATTGATGAATTAATGCTTTCACAGGGCGCTGAAACCGTAACTATATTGCTAAAGTTGACCTGGCTGCCCAAATATCCGTTTTCTTATGCCCGAAACTATTTCAATACGGTTATAACGCCTAATAACGGCCCATTATCTGATGTTAGATATGAACTTAAGCGCCAATTACAATAAAAGGGATTTTTATGAATAATATCGAAATTTTCACGTCACAAACTTGTCCGTATTGCGTTAAAGCAAAAAAGTTGCTTACCGCCCTCGGTCTTGAATATAATGAAATTGATGTATCAGATTCTTTTGACGAAATGGTTACAACATTTGAAAACCGTTTTGGCAAAAAGGTTATGACAATTCCGCAAATCATTATAAACGGTAAATATGTAGGAGGCTTTGACGATTTAAATGCTTTGTATAAATCTGAAAAGCTCGGTGAATATTTGAACTAGATTACCTAATAAAGTTTGTCATAACTTTTTCTACGGGTTGGGGCTCCATACCTTTTTCTTTGCCGGCCTCAATACATTTGAGCAGCCAAGCCATATTTTTGCCCAATACCTGCATTATTTGCAAACCTTCTTTGTCCTGCATAACTTGGTCAGGCGTGTTGCCATGAACCATATTCCAATAGTTAGAAGACACGACCGGCATCTGGTTTATTGTAAAATGTTTTATAATTGCATCAATTGAAGCTGTTGTTCCGGAACGTCGTGCTGAAACCACTGCCGCACCTGGTTTATAGGTAAAGGCACTGTTGCCGGCATAAAATAATCTGTCCAGAAATGATAAGAGCCTTCCGCTTGGATGTGCATAATATACGGGTGAACCGAAAACAAAGCCGTCGGATTGTTTCGCTTTTTCAATAATCTCATTTACAATATCATCATTAAAAACACATTTTCCGCCGCCATTGTTTTTGCACCAGCCACAGCCTATACAGTCGCGAATTGGATTGTTTCCTAATTGTATAATCTCCGTTTCAACTCCTTCTGTATTCAAAACTTTTGCGACTTCATTTAATGCCGTAAATGTACAGCCGTTTTTTCTATTACTGCCATTAACTAATAAGACTTTCATTAAAATCCTCCTTAGATACCTTTAAGAACTCTGCATGGGTTGCCTGCAGCGACTGAGTCCGGAGGAATATCCTTTGTGACTACACTGCCTGCGCCTATTACACAATTATCTCCAATTCTAACTCCGGGCATCACGCAAACATTACCCCCAAACCAAACATTATTACCTACACTTATAGGCTTTGCAAATTCAAGACCGCTATTTCGGGTTTCCACATCTAGCGGGTGACCCGCCGTGTAAAATCCACAATTCGGTCCGATAAATACATTATCACCAAAAGTTACCTTTGCACAATCCAGTATTACAAGGTTATGATTTGAATAGAAATTTTCTCCGATTTCTATATTGTAGCCATAATCACAGTAAAATACCGGATTGATAGTGAAGTTTCCTTTTGTTTTACCAAAAAGACGACGTATAATCTCAGACTTTCTATCAGATTCGCTAAACTGCACACAATTAAATTCATAACATAACTGTTTACAATCTAATCGGTCTTGAACAAGGCTTTTGTCCTCGGCATAATAAAGTTCGCCGTTTAACATTTTATCGCGCTCATTCATTGCTAATCCCTTTCTTGTTTACTGAAGAAATTTTTAACTTTACGAATACCTTTTTGGAAAATATTTTCATTTGCAATTCGTTCATCCTCTGCCTGTGCTTCAAGGAGTTCTTCCAGTGTCGCATCAGGATTTTCTGCATCCACAGGCGGCAAGGTTTCTACAAATTCTTCTGCTTCTTGTATCTGCTCTGAAGTCGCAAGCCATTTAAATGATTTTATCAAAGTTAAAGGCTTTGTGGTATCGCCTGCCAGTACTACCTGAAAGTTTGTAGTACTCAGTTTGTTGAAATCCTCCACAAAATTCGGGATTGCCTCCATTTCCTCAGCCGTCAGAGTTTCTGTAAACATTGAGAACATTTTTGCAGCAGCTACATTTAAACCTGGTGTTGCTTTTACCAGATTAACAGGATTAACTGCCGCTATAGGCCCTAACATATCAGCGATTTTGGAACCTAATCTTGCACGAAGCTTCATATCTGCTTCATTTGTCAGTATATTCATATCACCTGAAATATGCATACACATTACAGGGCCAACAGATGTAATCGGATTAAGCGATACTACCCCTTCTGCCATCTCAATATGTCCATTCAAGACATCAAAATGTGATGTTTGTATTGAAGTAAGCGAGTCAATAACCCCACCCAGCGCTGTCTGGAAAAATTCAGACTCTCGGATGTTTTCCGCTAATATCAAATTCTCAAGTCTGCCAAAAGGTCCGAGCTGTCCATCTGTGATTTCAAAATTTATGTCACCATTGATACTTTTCATTTGTTCTTGCTCGTTAGCTGCAGCAGCGTCCAGAGAAATATTTGTATCGAATGACATTGTACCGGATAAAGTATCTCTCATATCCATTATCTCATCGAGTGCTCTTGCAACATCAAAATTGGTGCCTTTTACCTGTGCCTTTAATAACATCGTCTTTAAATTTGCAGAAACATCACCTGTAACTGTGCCACCTATAGTTGATGTATGAAGTTTATTAAGATAGAAAATATTTTCAGAAAGTGAAATATCTCCGGTCGTACCGGACAAAACAATCGGTGGAGAAGAAATACGTTTCATATTAATAGATCCGCCTCTGAGCTCTACGGGTATATCCGCAGGTTCTGCGGCCGAATCTGACTCCGGCACATACTTCATTACCGCATCTGAAACCATCATAAGTTTCGGTACATCAATATTTTGTGAAGATACATCAAGATTATTAACAATGAAAGTTGCAGCAGGTTCAAGGTTTGCACTACCTGTTATATGAATATCGGATCCGTTTAAAAGCAAATCTTCTAAGGTTATATACAATGTTTTTGCAACAAATTTTAAGCTCAAAGTCTTCATTGTTGTATATAATTCAGGTATTGAAAGATCCCAAACACCTATATTCCCTCTATATTTTGGAGAACGTGCCTGACCAAAGATGAGCAAATCTCCGCCAAAAGTTAACACAGAATCTTTAAACGCACATATCTGCATTTTTAAATCTTCCGGAATTTTAACTGTAATTTGGTTTATAAAAGGTGCAGGAGTATCAAGTTTTGTAATTGTTCCGGATACTGTTACAATACCTTGTGAACCTTCCATATTAGATTCAAGGTCTTCTGTAAATTCTGTCGGTACAGGTTTGATATATAAACCTGTATCTCTTATGTTAAGACGATTACCCTTATAATTAATTTTTGCCTGTATAATACTTTGCTGACCTTTTACAGAATCAATATCAACAGGTGTAAGATAGTTCAGTTGATCTGCTTTAATCTGGAAAACAATATCCTGTCTTTTATTGTTTCCGCTCAGACTGAAATGCATCGGCAGCACACCTTTTGCATTTACAAATGGTGCTGCGGCACTTCCCAGAATCTGTTTCAAACCCTCTGCATATAAACTTCCGTCTGCCTTTATATTTATTAAAGGTTTTTTCATATAATTAAGAATTGAACCGTTAATATTTACGGAAGAAGAATTGTTAATTTTAACAACAAACGGGTCTACGGTTATATTTTCTTCATCTATAGCTATATTCAATTCGGGATTTGAGATTACGGAATCTGTTTGAGGCATATAAATATTCAGATTGTCATTTGTAATATTACCGACAATGTTTTTAAAATTGCTGTCTAACAGGACTTCCGCTTTATTATTTGTAACTCTTAAAGAATTATCTTTTGTAGACATATCAAGGTCTGACAGTATAACCTTTACATTGGAAACAACTTTTTTAAGCTCACCTGTCAACCTGGTATTCAAATACATATTCCCTGATTTTATATCATAAGAATTTTTTAAATCGACCGGTGCAAATGCCGCAAATAACCCCGGAAGCGGAAGCTTTTCAGCATAGATAGAAATATCCGCCACAGACTTTTCATTAATTTTACCTTCTGCTTTTAAAATTGAATCATTTACATACAAATGCGTATCAACAACTTCGAAAACCCTGTCATCAAAGATTAAATTTGCATTAATATCTTTGAATAACAGACCTATTTTGCTGTTGGATATATTCCCGTTACGGATAATCATTCCGCCGTTTGAATTTAATTTTTTAAAGTTTGTTTTAATTTTTGCGTTTGCGGCGATAAAACCTTCACCTTTCATAGATGCAAGATCATTTTTTATATGTAATGTATCCATAAGGGCTTTTGTCAAAATTATCAAATCATTAATGTATATTCTTTTAGAATTGATATTCAAATTAACTTTAGGATGTCTTGAGTAATTAACATTCCCTGAGATCATTATGTTTTGGTCTTTTGCAGCATAAAGATTTGTATCCAAATCTGCAGAATTACCTTTAAACTTAACCCTCAGATAACTTTCCGGAAGCCGATATCCTGAAAGATCCATTGTTAAACCTTCAACACATGCATAACCATGCAGAATAATATTACCTTTTCTTGTCAGACGTGCCTTTATTTTGGTATCTATATCTGCCTTAAGATTATAATCTCTGTACATTAAAACAGGATTAACAAAATCCATATCTGCTCTGTAGTCGGGATCATCTTCTTCGTCAATCTCGGCTGCAGGAGGTATGAATGAATTTATATCTACCTTTGCTTTTATATTCACATCTTCATCGCTTGAAAATGCTGTTTCGGTTTTAACTTTAAAGCTCTTCATATTATTCAATGCAGCATATAACTCTTCACCGGTCAATGACAGGTAATGCCCGGAAGAAAGGTCATTAATTCTAGCAGAATAGTTATATACCTTCACATTAGGAACTTTAATTTTTATCCAGGCCGGATTAAAGGCAATCTTGGATGAAGGCGCAGCAACTTCCTGCTTACGCTTTTGGTCATTTATAATATTCTGGACTATACTCATAATTTTATATTGCGAACCGTCTTCCGCAATATCAATATTTATTCTGGGGTTTTCAACAGTAACTTCCGGAATTCTTACTGTTAACAAAAACAGGTTTGGCAAAGATATTTTTGCCCTTACATTATCAACATTTAATAAATCCGATTTGTCATCCAGTTTTATACTTAAGTCGTTAATCTTAACTCCCGCTTCAAGAATTGGGGTCGTATAAAGCTTTATGTCTTGAAAATCAATATTAAGATATGATTGTTCAAGCACAAGTTTTTGGATATCTTGTTTATATGCATTTAAATCAAGTTTTCTTGGCAATATAAACAAAAAAGCAACATATGATAAAATTATAACAGCTAATATAATAATTCCCAAAATTTTCAATTTTTTTTTCACAGAAATTCTCCTCTTATTCAATAATATAGTTATATTATTGAATAAGAAGATTTTAAAATAAAGGGTATTTGAATTTTTGTTTACTTTTTTTTAACTAAGTAATTTATGTCATGCATCTGCTTAATTTTTATTTCGCTTATGCCGTGTATTTCAGATGGAATTTTGCCGGATTTATAAAAAGGGCACCTGAATAAAAAAAAGAGCCTTGTTAAAAGGCTCGTTGGAATTAAGAATAGCTGGAAGTATGAAAAAGATTTAATTATATTTAACTCCTTATTTACATGAGAAGCAATTACCCGGATGTCTTATAATTAGTACAAAATTTTTACCCGTACTGTATACATTAAGCTAATTGTTATGATTTCAATAATTTTTATAATTATTGTATGAAAAAATATTTTGAAGATTTAAAACCGCATAAACTGCTGACTATATTTTTATCGATTGTTTTAATATTACTTTTATTTATTGCAGTTAAAATGTTTACAAATATATATATAACAATTCAATTTGATGAGTTGGCACCATTTAATGCTAATATGCCCGTTTACTACAAGGGTTTTAAAGTAGGGAAAGCACGGAGTATTAAACCCAGCAAAGATTTTAAAAAAACACTGGTAAATGTTGTGCTTGATTATAAAAATCTAAAATTACCTAAAAATACCGTTGCCTGGGTTAAAAAAATTGATAAAGGCGAAAGGGAAGGCAGATTTGATTATATAGAACTTAAATATCCGGATGCACCTTCAATTTATTACTTAAAAACAGGTTCTCATATTGAAGGCAAGACTTCGCTCGATTGGAATACATTATTAGCACAGCAGGCAGAAAAAGGCGGTCTGGATGGTATTAGTGAAAATTTAGATGAACTTATCGTAAGCTTAAAATATACAAGCGATTCTTTGAATGCAATTTTTAAGACTTTGAATGAAATACTTATGGAAAACAGGGCTGACATAAGGCTTTCGGCTGCAAATTTATCAAAAACTACTGACAATTTAAGAGCTGTTTCTTTAAAGATTAACGACTCCATAACTCAGGACGGAATAAATAACACAACCTCCGGGATTGAAGGAGCCTCTGAAAATATTGACGAAGCCACCAGAAACTTTAAAGAAATCAGCGGAAATTTAAATCATATGATGCCTTATATTGATGCAACAATAATGGATGTTAATACAACAATGTGTAATGTTACGCAAATATCACAGGGGATTTTAGAGACACTCCAAAAACGTATGGGACTTATGAGGCTGCTTGTGGGTCAGCCAGTTAAAAAGAAAAAATGCTGCCCTTAGTATTTTTATGATATACTCAGGAGTATGGAAATATTACTTAACCCTGTTGTGGTATCAGTAGTTTTATTATGTGTATTAAGCCTGTGCAAGATAAATGTACTTCTGGCTATTATGATATCTGCTATTATCGGAGGGCTTACCGGACATTTGCCGCTGTCCGAAATTATGAACATTTTTATTAACGGTATGGGAGGGAACTCTGAAACAGCCTTGAGTTACATATTGTTAGGCGCATTTGCCGCATCAATGACTCATACCGGACTGGCACCGCTTTTGGCAAAAAAAATCGGCAGTATTATTAAATCAAATAAATACATTCTAATTGCAATTTTAACCGGTATTGCAATATTATCACAAAATCTTATCCCTGTTCATATTGCATTTATTCCTATATTGATTCCGCCTCTTTTACATATAATGAATAAACTTAAAATTGACAGACGCTCAATTGCATGTGCTCTGGCGTATGGTCTTAAAACTCCCTATATAGTTATACCCGCAGGTTTTGGGCTGATATTTCAAGGATTGCTCGCAGATAATATGACACAAAACGGTATTAATATTGCGAAGTCTGATATATGGCACTATACATGGTTTTTAGGAATTGCGATGACTGCAGGGCTATTAATTGCAGTATTTTTATCCTACAGAAAGCCTCGGGAATATGAAGATATTAGGATATCTGACGATAGTACCGAAAATTTAAAATTCACTAAAAATCATTATATAACTTTATTTGCTGCATTTATGACATTAGTTATCCAATTATGGACAAACTCGCTTCCGCTCGGTGCACTTGTCGGTCTGGGGATTATTTTCGGCACAAAAGCAATAGACCATGACAAAATGGATAAACTTATAAATGAAGGCATAGGTATGATGGGATATGTGGCCTTTGTAATGCTTGTTGCAGCAGGCTTTGCACTTGTTTTAAAAGAAACAGGCGGCGTAGAAGCTTTAGTAAACGCAATTACACCGTTTATGGCAGGAAGTAAACTGGTCGCTGCGACATTAATGCTTTTAGTCGGGTTATTTGTAACTATGGGGATAGGAACATCTTTTGGAACAATACCTATACTTGCTGTTTTGTATGTCCCTATATGTATAAATTTAGGATTTAGTTTACCTGCTTCCGTTATAGTAATAGCAGCCGCTGCTGCGCTTGGTGATGCCGGTTCTCCGGCATCGGATACTACTCTTGGACCGACTGCAGGTCTTGATGCCGACGGGCAGCATAATCATATTTGGGATACCTGTGTTCCTACATTTCTGCATTATAATATCTCATTAATAATTTTTGCATTGCTTGCTGTTATTATATTTTAAAATCCTAATGACTAAGCATATGAAAAACAGGATTTACCTCGACTGACAAAAGGAT
>CAYYAG010000033.1:0-4310 GCA_964470005.1 uncultured Muribaculaceae bacterium | reverse complement strand
CTGCCAGAATATATATTTAATAAACTGCCTGTTGAAAATCGTTCCGCTGCAATAAGAGAAATACTTGCCGCCTTTGATGAGGTTGCTTTTACAATAATAAACTACGACCCCGCTCATGAGGAATTCATTGCAAACATTAAGAAAAAGTTATCTGAAGATATAAAACAGTGGTAAAATATGATTGTATATGTTATTATATACCACGAAGGAGTTTTTATGCTTGAAAAACTTGAAAAATATCAAATTACCTTGTTAGCACTAATATTGGCTTTTGGGTTATTTCTTGCGACTAAATACGCAGCAAATTCTTTATCTCGAGAGGGTATTTCCGTTACAGGTTCAGCCTATGAAATCGTAAAATCAGATTCAGGCAAACTTACATTTGATATAAATCTTCAGGCAAAGACAAAGACAGAAGCTTATAACCTTATGAAAACTCAACTTCCGATTGTAAAAAACTATTTAAAAGAAAAGGGCATTGAAAATATTGAAATCAAAACCTATAACGGGTATTATACTTATAAATATGATAATGTGACAAGAAGTTATACTAACGAAGTAGCTTCCTATAAACTTATCCAGCCTGTTGAAATTACCTCAAATGATGTTAATAAAATCAAAGAACTTTCTATTGATATCCAGAGTCTTTTAGATAAAGGTATTGATATTAATGTAAATCAGGCGTCTTATTTTTACTCAAAACTTCCTGAATTAAAGGTAAAGCTGTTGGGTGAAGCGACAACCGATGCAAAAGACAGAGCCTCTGCTATGTTAAAGGCAACTCACAATAAGGTCGGAAAAATTCAATCTGTGAAAATGGGCGTATTTCAAATAACATCTGTTGACTCAACAAATGTATCAGATATGGGTATAAATGATACCTCTACTATTGAGAAAAAAATAACCGCTGTTGCAAATGTTGTATTTAAGATTAAATAATGGTAAAGGACTACTATGAAAAAGATTATTTTATTATCTACTGTACTATTCACATCTGCTATAACTGTTAATGCATATTCCGGCATTGATATCAATCCCGCTGGTATGCCGTTGCAGATTATACAGCAGCAAACTTTTCAAAAAAATGATATCTATGATTACAGACGATTTAAAGATGCCTTTGATAACCCTATAGAAAAACGTAATGAAAGCCCTGCAGAAATTCAGGCCGAATTTGAAGAAATTCAAAATTTAAAACAACCTACTAAAATCCAGCTTGGACAGCCTAAAAAAGAATCCGAGATGGAATTAATTCAAGATAACGGCCAGATAAAGATAAGACATACAACAGATTAGTTGCTTTCACCGGCCCTATATCCACAGAGAATATAAATAGGCGGTAACAGCGGTGCTACAGGTAATTTTTTGAGAGCGGGTATATCCGCCATAGCTAGTACACCAAGCGCATCATCAATGTTTGCTATAGAATCTTTCATTGTTAATTTTCTATCAGGTACTTTATCTTTCGGATCACAAATGAGATTAGATAGTTTTGCAGCACCAAACATACCACCTAAAAGTCCTGTAACCACTATACCGATTTTGCCGTAAGCGTTATTCAGCGGATTGATTTTATCAGATAATTTCATAAGTGCCAGCACAGCAGCCGGAGGCACTACTGCATTCATAAATTGGAAAATCCCTTCATTAACCTTTTGTTTTCTGTCAAACTTATCCGCATTTATCATACCGCCGGCAACTCCGCCAATAATACTGCCAGCACTAACCCCTGCAATTTCTTTTAATCCGTATTCCATTTTTAAAAAATTTTTTTTCTGCTTTTTAGAAAAAGTTACAAGCGGTATTGCAGCACCTATAATAGCGCCTGTCAATGCACGAATTGATTCTTTCCTTTCACTTTCACGCATTTTATGATATCTATAGGACGCGTAGCTGTTTTTAGATGTCTTGTTATTTGAAAACGAATTAAGTGTTGTATATTCTGAGGTATTATTTATTCTTGTAATCATTTTTAGTCTGGGTTTTACATTACAATTGTAGCACAAGTATTTAAAAAAAGATAATTATAAAATTTGTTAACTATTGATACCGAAACAGGTAATTAAATTTCTTTTAAATATTTGTATAATCAATAAAAAGGAGATATATTATGGCATTACTATTGAGATGGTTACTTTACACACTGGCGTTAATATTTACATCCTGGATTATTCCGGGTATTGAAGTTTCAAGCTTCTTAAATGCAATGTTTGTAGTAATTATTATTGCGTTAATCAATACTTTTATAAGACCTTTGTTACAGATAATCACATTACCTATAAATATTTTAACACTTGGGCTATTCAGTTTAGTAATAAATGCATTGCTTTTAATGTTGGCCGGATATATAACACCGGGCTTTGAGGTTGAAGGTTTTTTAAGCGCACTATTCGGCTCAATAATACTATCTTTATTTGCACTTGGAATAAGCAAAATTTAGGAACCAGATTTATTTTTAACCTATTTCAGGAACTTTATAATCCGATTTAGGCATATTATTTTCATCGCGTGTTATTGGCCTGTTAATAACTGGTTTAGGCTCCGGTTTCGGGGCTATAGGAGCAACATTTTCTTTGACGGGCACAGTAATATCCGGTGCTGCATTTTCTTCATTATTGGTCTTATTCATTGTAATAATAAAATAACCAATTATTACCAGAAGAAATATACAAATAATTATACCAAGTATTTTAATAACGGTTTTCATATTATTATTCATGATCAAAGCTCCGGTTAAAAATAATGTCGGAGGAGGGGCTCGAACCCTCATGAATTTCTTCATACGCACCTGAAACGTACGTGTCTACCATTCCACCACTCCGACAGAATTTATTTATAAATATATTATAATACAAAAATATTGTCATGTTAAAAATTTATCATTTTTCATATTACCAAAGAGCCATTATAGAATATTATTTCTATAATGGCTAAAATATAACTAAATTTTGTTTATTAACTAAATTTATTTTAAATATGTAGTAAAAAATTCTTCAATTTTGCCAAACGGAATTTTTTCTAAATTATCATACAAATCAACGTGATTAGCGCCCTCAACGATATACAACTCTTTGTTATCGCCTTTCAGGTTTTTAAATGCATCTTCCGAGAAATATCTGCTATGAGCTTTTTCCCCATGTACCATTAAAACAGCATTTCTGATTTCATTACTATACGCTAAAATCGGCATATTAATTAACGACAAAGATGAAGTTGTATTCCAGCTGCCGTTAGATCCGATAGAACGTTCATGGAAACCACGTTTGGTTTTGTAATAGCCTACGTAATCTTTAACAAACTGCGGTTCGTCTCCGGTGAGTTTGTCCGGCAAACCGGGTGATTGTGCATAACTTCCGTTTCTAAAATCTTCAGTTCTTTGTTTATTGAGGGATTCTTTAAAACTGTAGCGTGCATCTTCATCCATAGAATCATTATAGCCTTTAGCTGTAACACGGGTCATATCGTACATTGTTACTGTTACCGTTGCTTTAATCCTTGTATCAATAGCAGCAGCATTTAGACCAAAACCGCCAAAGCCGCAAATTCCGATTATACCAATTTTGTCAGGGTCAACATTCTTCTGGTTAGATAAAAAGTCAACCGCCGCAGAGAAATCTTCGGTATTAATATCGGGCGACGCAACATTTCTCGGTTCACCGCCGCTTTCACCGGTATATGAAGGATCAAAAGCAAGTGTTATGAATCCTTTCTCCGCCATTGCCTGTGCATATCTGCCCGAAACCTGTTCTTTTACGGCTCCGAATGGCCCTGAAACTGCAATTGCAGGTAGGACTTCTGCGGTCATGCTTTTCGGGGTATATAAATCACCAACGAGCGTTATGCCATATCTGTTTTTAAAACTTACTTTCTGAACATTAACTTTGTCGCTTTTAGGAAAAGTTTTGTCCCAGACCTTAACTTTTGCCATACACATTGTTGTACCTCCTATTATAAGTGCTAATCCTAAAATTAATAGCTTTTTAAACATATTGTCTCCTTTTTAGTTATCCTGTTATATCTTAAAAATCAAATAATCCAGACAATCAATTTGTTTTTGGGACTCGTGCAGGTTTTTAAGAAGTTGATTTTTCCGGTAAAGTAATTGGGTAATCGATTTTTTGTTACCTTGTTCTTTTAGGCTGAAAAATTCATTTATTAGAGCTTCACAGCAGGCAGCACCTTTCAGATTTTGTAAAACATCCTCACTATTTTCTAAATCCATACAAAATCCTCTATTTATTATTATTTACTATTTCAGAAAAATAGCAAATACTTATATTGTATGGTTAAATATACTCAAAAGGCATATA
>CAYYAG010000032.1:0-17809 GCA_964470005.1 uncultured Muribaculaceae bacterium | reverse complement strand
TTCACATGGATAAATCATTCTACACAATATACAAAACATTTTTCAAAGTAGGAACTATGCTTTTGGGCGGTGGATACGTAATTTTGCCGCTATTACAGTCCGAACTTGTTGATAAGAAAGGATGGATAGATTCAGATGGATTATGTGAATATTACGCATTGGGGCAGTCTGTTCCGGGAATTATTGCAGCTAATATGTCTATTTTTGTAGGATACAAATTACGCGGTCAAATCGGAGCAATGGCAGCTGTTTTAGGAATAGTTTCGCCTGCATTTATTGCGATAATCCTTATAGCAAGCATACTTGAAGAAATAGTACATCTGAGTTTTATTCAAAGCATTTTTTGGGGCGTAGGAATAGGTGTTATTCTGCTTGTATTCCTCGCCGCAAAAGAAATGTGGAATAAAAGTATTGTTGATAAGTTCACCTGCTATATATTTTTTGGTGCATTTATTCTGTCTGCATGTTTCAAAGTATCTCCGGCAATAATAATTATTCTTTCTATTGTTGCAGGAATAATTTATAGGAAATACAAACCCGTCCGAATATCCTATGAAAAGGAGTGTAAAAAATGATTTACCTGAATCTTTTTATTCAATTTTTTCACATAGGATTATTCTCTTTTGGTGGTGGTTATGCTACATTACCTTTTTTGTATCATATTGCAGAAAACCAACAATGGTACACTATTAAACAATTATCAGATATGATAGCAATCTCCTCAATAACCCCCGGTCCTGTCGGAGTAAATGTAGCAACATTTGCAGGTTTTATAACATCCGGAATTACCGGTGCAATTGTAGCAACCTCCGCAGTAATTTTACCCTCCTATATAATCGTGATAATGGTTTCAAAATTTTTGGAGCAATTTGAAACAAATAAAAATGTAAGAGCAGCAATTTATGCGCTTAAGCCTGCAGGTTGCGGTCTTTTGGCAGCTGTTGCAGTTGACATGTTCATAACTAACGCAAATTTACCGGGGATGTTTTTGCTTGCAATATTATTTTTTATTAGTATAAAACAAAAACATGACCCGCTGTTTTATTTAGCTATATCTGCATTAGCAGGATTTTTTGCGGGTTACTTGCATCTGACAGCGTAAAAAAAACTTAACAATTAACTGAAATCAGGCAATTATTTTTTTTACATACTTTTCTAAAAATGAAAGGAGACATCTATGACAATCAACATGAACAATAACCTGAGTTTCGGTTCTACAAGAATTCCCTATAACAAAGTACCTATTATGAAATATCTGGAGCCATTGAACAAATACTTTGAAGTAAAAAATTTTGACCTAATGAAACCCCAGGAAGCTGCTGACAAACTTGACAGTTTTAGTAAAGCTGCTGCAATGTTTGATGACAAAGGCATGATTATTGTAGGTAAAGACGGAGGTCCGGGTGGTGCAGACACTTTTATCGGAAAAATTTTGCAAAAAGTCAGCCCCGATGTTAAATATGTTGATGACATAAAACCTGTTAAAAGTGACGGTCCTGTTATTGATTTAAATATTTAATCCTGTATCAAACATTTTATATTGAAGCGCCTGCATTAAGTGATTTTGCTTAATCTCAGGTGAGTTATCCAAATCAGCTATCGTACGGGCAAGCTTCAATATTCTATCATAACGGCGTCCAGAAAGCTGGTATTTAACAATAGCTGTTCTAAATATTGCCTTAGAAGACTCATCTATAGGGCAATATTTTTTGATTAATTCTGATGTTAATTCTGAATTTGTCAAAATATTTTCGCCTTTATATCTTTCAGCTTGAATTCTTCGGGCTTTTATAACTCTTTGCCTAATATCGGAGGATTTTTCCGAAGTATTATCAATATTCAAGAGTTCCGTAGCAGTAAGTCTCGGAACTTCAATCTGCAAATCAATTCTATCCAAAAGCGGTCCGGAAAGTCTTGCAAGATACCGGTTTATTATATATTCCGAACACGTACAATGCTTTTCCCTATCGCCTTTAAAACCGCAGGGACAGGGATTCATAGCCCCGAGCAGCATGAATTTTGCAGGATACTTAATTGAATGTTTGGCTCGTGAAATTACTATCTCGCCATCTTCAAGCGGCTGCCTTAAGACTTCCAGGACATTCCTCGGGAATTCAACCATCTCGTCCAGAAACAATACTCCTCTGTGCGCAAGCGTAATTTCACCCGGCATAGGATTGCTTCCCCCGCCGATTATTCCATTTGCAGATGCGGTATGGTGCACCGACCTGAAAGGACGTTTTGTCATCAGCGGCTGGTCAGATGATAAAAGTCCGCAAATACTATAAATTTTTGTTAATTCCAGTGCTTCAGACAGCTCCAGAGGCGGTAAAATTGATGCAAAACACTTTGCCATGAGGGTTTTACCTGAGCCGGGAGAACCCGTCATAAGAAGATTATGGCCTCCGGCAGCAGCAATCTCCAGAGCCCGTTTGGCTTTTTGCTGTCCCTTTACATCTTTAAAATCATACTCAAAATTCTCATTAATATCTGAAAGATATGAATTTATATCAATTTTAACCTTCTTAAGCGGTGTTTCTACAAAATGATTAACAACATCAACAAGGGAATCTGCACCAAAAACATTAATATCTTCAATTAATGCAGCCTCTTTCACATTATCAGACGGGACTATAACATTTTTTATGCCGGTATCCTTAAGCCCCATCACAATGGGCAATACGCCGCGCACCCCGCGCAAATCACCGTTTAATGAAAGCTCGCCGACAAACGCATAATCTTTTACCTGCTCAGTTTCCAAAACCCCTTCTTCCACTAAAATTCCTATGGCAATCGGAAGATCAAAACTTGTTCCTGCTTTTTTTAAATCAGCAGGAGCAAGGTTAATCACAATTTTCCGGTTTGGAAAAGTAAATTCTGAATTTTTAATGGCAGATCTAACTCTGTCGCGAGCTTCATTCACAGCCGCATCCGGCAAGCCTACAACAGAAAAGGATGGCAAGCCATTCTGAACATCCGTCTCAACAGACACTTTATATGCATCTAAACCTATTACTGCTGCTGTTGTAACTTTATTAACCATATGGCTATTATACAACAAATTTTTGGGTTATAATCAACTTATGGAAAAAGTTAACAAAATTCTTGCGGTAAATTTTGGAGGGATAGGTGATGAAATTTTATTTTTGCCCGCCCTGATTTCTCTGAAAAAAGAATTTCCAAACGCTGATATCACTCTTGCACTTGAGCCAAGGAGTAAAAGTGTCAAAGATTTAACCGATACAATTAATGATTTAATTCTTGTTGATATAAAAAACAAAAATAAATATATTGAACTCATAAAGTTTATTCTGAAAGTCCGTAGGAAAAATTTTGATATAGCAATAACCGCTGGCGGGAATAAATTCATGAGTATAATTCTCTGGCTAACGGGTATTAAAAAACGTTATGGATATGACTCTGGACTTTTAAGCCGAGTACTCTTAACAAAAGCCATTCCACTTAATAAAAATCAATATGCAGCAAAAATGTATCACGATCTGGTCAGGCCTTTGACTTCAAATATGACTGAAATCCCGCAGATAAATATCCCGCAACAGGAAAAAATTCCAAATTCCATACTTATTCATCCGGGCGTAAGTAAAATAAGCATTCAAAAAGGGATGATTAAAACTATCCCCCCGCAAATCTGGGCTGAAACAATTGATTTACTGTCCGAAGCCGGCAAAAAAGTACTATTGGTCGGCGGTCCTGATGATGAAGAATGTATAAAAACAATACTTGATACTGTTAAGACAAATAATTTTGAAAACTTATACGGAAACACAAAAAATCTTCGCGATCTGGCCGAACTTATTGGAAAAGCCGAGATATTTCTTTGCTCGGACTCAGCACCTTTACATATTGCAGTTGCAATGGGTACAAAAACATTTGCTATATTCGGCCCCACTGACGACAAAAAACTTATTCCGCCAAATGTTACTGCAATCAAGTCGCAGGATGGCTGTCCTTTAAAGCCCTGTCTCTGGGAAAAACGCCAATCAACCTGCGAATCTTTAATTTGTTTGAAAATATCCGCTCATGATATTTTAAAAAAGATTATTTGTTAATCTACAGCATCACCAATATTATGTGGTGTATATAGAAACAATATTATCTGATGCAGCATAAACACCATTTTTTTTGGAAGTGTTTGACTACATCACGCACACGATACTTTAATAATAAACATAATTAAATCAGCAATTATAAGAGCAGTGTAGAAATTATATTCCTACGCTCAGGCCTGCGCAAAGATTTATAGACTGACCTGTAATACCCTTTGCATCATTAGATACAAGATATTTTACAAGCTTTGCAATTTCCACAGGCTGAACAAAACGTCTTTGCGGTATGGTTTCTATTATTTCTTCGTGAAAAAATTCCGAAAGCTCTACACTTGCCATACCCATGTCAGTATCAACCCAACCGGGATTTACAGTATTAACAGTAATATTATATTCTGCCAGCTCAAGCGCCAGTGCTCTTGTAAGCCCTACCAGTCCTGATTTTGTAGATGAATACAAACTCGCATTAGCTTCTCCCATAACGCCGGAGATGGAACCGATATTTATAATCCGTCCCCATTTATTTTGTTTCATATTTACGCTTGCTTTTGCAATTAATTTAACAGGCGCAAGTAAATTAACCTCAAAAATTCTCCTAATTTGTGAATCCGTCATATTATCAATAGAACCGTAAATATATTCGCCGGCATTATTAATTAAAACATCTATCTTTTTAGCATTTATATAGCTTTCCAGAGTTTCAACATCCGTAGCCAAATCACACACACAATAATTTTTATAATTCCTTAGACATTCAACATTTCTGCCCGTAGCAAAAATCTCCCCAACCGAACTTAACTCTTCCGCTATAGCACGCCCGATACCTTGTGACGCACCGGTTACAAGAATATTAACCATTTTCAAACTCCCTTCTAAACTCCTGCACAATATGGGACGCCATAAAAATTCCGGCAGCACTTGCAACAAAAGGTGTAGATGACGGCGTTATTTTTGTAAATTCAATTTCTTCCCCCGCTTTTGTTGTCAAGTGTTCAATTTGTGATAATTTTTGTTGTACATGCGGTTTTTCACTGCTTGCCACAACAGTAATTCCTTGTTCAATCCCTCGTTTTTTTAACTGATAAATTATATTAGATACAAAAGCATCTTTCTTGTTCTCAACATCTTTAATATCGCAAATATATAGCTTGGTCGGATCAATACGATTTCCGGCACCAAGCGAGCTTATTACAGAAATCTTATTTTTAACGCAAGACTCCAGCAAAAAAATCTTTGACCGCATTGTATCTATTGCATCAGCAACAAAATCAGCCTGTATACTATCATATTTTTCCGTATAAAAATCATCAATAATTTCCAGATTTACTTCCGGATTAATATCTTTTAATCTTAACCTGAAAAGTTCCGTCTTTTTTTTTCCTATGTTAGAATTCAATGCTATAATCTGTCTGTTTATGTTAGATAAGCTAACACAGTCAAAATCAACAACGGTGAGATTTCCAACACCTGCCCTCACAAGAGCTTCCGCACAAAACCCGCCAACCCCGCCAAGACCAAAAACAGCCACATGTCGGAATCTAAGCGCAGTCTGAAATTCTTTGCCCCAATAAAGCTCATTTCGCGAGAATAATTCATTTCTTGTCATAAATTATTTAACTATGCCATACCCTAATAAAAATGTGCAAATTATAAATACGGCAGCTACAATCCCTGTGACTTTATTCAAACCTTTTTCGGCACTTTTTTGAGACGTAAAAAGATGTGATGCGCCGCCAATACCCGCAATACCATCACCTTTGGGAGAGTGCAGCAATATTAATATTATCAGAAATAATGCGGCTAAAATCTGAATTGCCCAAACAAATGTAACCATTATTTTTTCTCCTTTTTACCAGAAATAAAGTGTGCCCGTTTTGAATTCAACTTTATATGTTCAAAAGTATAAAGTCTTGCAGGACGTTTTGAAGATGATTTTGTATATTCATCAAGTTCAATAAGCCCCTCTGAGTATAAAGCTTTTTTTCTGAAATTACGTTTATCGAGTTTTTTATTCATTATAAGCTCATAGGCTTTTTGCATTTCAGTCAGCGTAAATTTCTCATTCAACAACTGATAAGCAACCGGACAAAGCTCTAATCTTTCACGTGTTCTTTTAAGGGAATATTCAATAATTTCTTTGTGGTCAAATGCAAGAGGAGGTAAATCTAAAACTTTATGCCAACCGAGTTCCTGCGATGTAGTAATATTCAAATCCTCTGCTCTTACAAGAGCAAAATATGCACATGTGATAACCCTTGCATTAGGATGTCGCAGGGGATCACCAAATGTATATAATTGTTCAAGATAGATGTTATCAACATTTGTACGTTCTTTCAAAATCCTTAATGCCGCTTGATCAAGGTTTTCGGATAACCGGACATAACCGCCGGGTATCGCCCATTTATCCTTAAACGGCTCATTCAGACGTTTAACTAATAACACTTGTATAGCGTTATTTTTCATTGTTAAAATAACTACATCGACTGTAATTTCATGGGTTTTCGTTTCGTTAAACATATTAATCTCATTCCCTTATATTATATAATACAATAAACAGAATTATATTTTAAAATTGAACCCAAAAATTTTTAACATATATTAACAAAAAGGACAATTTATTGTAACAGACAGACTTTATATAAATAGAGGAATACTATCGGGGAAAATTATGTTTTGGAGATTCTGTTATTTTAATAACCCATTTATGATGAATACCTTTTTTATGCCAAATTTTTTTTTCAATTTCGGATTTAATAATTTTGGTTTCCAAAATTTCTGTATGCCGTCATTTTTTGTATTCAACCCTCCGGTTATATATAACAATACAACAAGCATATTTAATATACCAAGACAAAACACGCAAATCAATACAACACAAAGTACAAATTTCGGTACCGCCACTGCAAAACAACACACTACCGTAAACACCACTAAAAGGACTGAAACAACTGCAACAAAAATATCCGACTCAGCTAATACACAGACAAAACAAGATATGTCAGCATTTTTAGAGAGAACAAAAGAAATTGCGAATAAAATAAATTGTGATTATAAAGATTTGCTTGCATTGATGAATGCCGAATCAAATTTAGACCCGCAAGCCGTAAACCGCTCAAGCGGCGCAACAGGTTTAATTCAATTTATGCCTAAAACAGCAAAAGAACTAGGGACAACAACCAAAAAGTTAAGGAATATGACAGCAATTGAACAATTAGACTATGTAGAAAAATACCTTGTCAAGTACAAACAAGCAGCAGGGTTTAAGTCTTATGAAAGATTAGACAGCGGAGATTTATATGCTTTAGTTTTCCTGCCTGGAAGGGCAAAACGTGAAATATTAACCGACTCATCAGAAATATACTATGCTCCTAACGCATCAGCACTAGATTTAAACAATGACGGCAAAATATCCAAAACCGAACTTGCACAACGGTTAGAGAAACATAAAGTAAATGAATCCATTTTCCTTACATAAATAATTATTACAATTCTAAATATTTCATTGCGGTAAAAATCTTTTTCGTGTAATGTCATGATTATTAACCATGATTGGAAGGGAAAAGATGGATAAGGGATATATAGAAAACGGTTTCATTGTCGATTTTAGCAATGCCATAAAGACCTCGGATATTATATATGAATTATCAAAGATTCTTGAGATACCTGAAGCAAAAAATAAACAGGTATGCCTGAAACTTGGTAGTGTAAGTCTGTCCAGACCGGAATTGACAAGTATAAAAGCACTTGTTGAATCAATGAATTCGGAAATTGAATTTATAAGCACAAACTCACCTGTGACAATGGATTCTGCCAAATATCTTGATATTGAAGTTTCCGAACTGGAGAACGTAGTTGAGGCTCCGGATTTTGAGATGGAACCGAAAGTCAGCTCGGAAGTAGAAACCGCTCTTGACAAAATTTTTGGCAACAATGATTTTGATGAGGATGAACCGCAAAAAGAAGTTAATGAGCTGAAAGAAAGCCTTGCCTATATTGAAGAAGATGATGATGAAGATGACGAAGAAATACGTCTGATGAAATCCGAAGCGGAAAAACTTCCGACTTTATATCTTAAAAGGACAATACGTTCAGGGCAGAGTATAACTTCTGACGGCAATCTGGCAATCATCGGCGATGTAAATCCAGGTGCCGAAATAATTGCTAAAGGAGACATAACTGTTTGGGGCATTCTCGGTGGGATTGCGCATGCCGGCTATGAAGGTAACACCCAGGCAAGAATCAGAGCTTTAAAGATGAATGCAATTCAATTAAGAATAGCGGATATTTTTTCAAGAAGACCGGATGGAGTTAACACTCCGTTTATTCAAAAAACAAATGAATTTGTTCCGGAAGAAGCAAGAATATACAAGAAAAATATTATTATAAATAAATTATTAGAAAGTTAAGGAGAAATACATGAGCGGTAGAGTTATCGTAATCACATCCGGCAAAGGCGGTGTAGGAAAAACAACTGCAAGCGCAAACATCGGAACAGCCCTCGCAAAATCAGGGAATAAAGTCGTAATGATTGATACCGATTTAGGACTGAGAAATCTTGATTTACTGTTAGGTCTGGAAAACAGAATTGTGTATACAATTGTAGATGTTGTTGAAGAACGCTGCAAGCTCAAACAAGCACTTGTAAAAGACAAGAAAAATCCTAACCTTTGCCTTCTTGCAGCCGCACAAACAAGAGATAAAAGTGCAGTAACTGAAGACCAGCTTAAAGATATATGCAATAAACTTAAAAAGGATTATGATTATATTTTAGTAGACTGTCCGGCAGGTATTGAACAGGGTTTCCAAAACGCAGTAGCAGGTGCAACGGAAGCCATTGTAGTAACAACGCCCGAAATGTCGGCTGTCAGAGATGCCGACCGAATTATCGGTCTTTTAGAGGCAAAAGAAGAAATTGAATCATACAGGCTGCTTTTAAACAGAGTAAGACCCAATCTTATCAAATCAAAAGATATGATGAGCGTAGAAGATGTTGTGGAAATACTATCAGCCGACTTAATCGGAATAATTCCGGAAGACACCGGTATTATAACTTCAACAAACAAAGGTGAACCTGTTGTTAATGATGAAAAATCACTTGCAGGACGTGCTTATATGAACGTTGCACGAAGAATAATGGGCGAAGATGTTGAATTTATGAATCTTGAAGAAGAAACAAGCGTAGTTGCAAAGGTTAAAAAGTTCTTCAAAGGTATAATTGGTAAGGAGAAGTAGAATGAAAGATAATATTTTTGCAGAATTATATAATAAATTATTGGGCTTCTTCCGCCAGGCTGAAGAAGAAGAAAGCTCAAAAGATGTTGCTCGCAACAGATTACGTGTCGTTTTAATGCAGGACAGAACAAACTTAACCCCCCAGCTGCTGGAAAAAATGCGCAGCGAGCTTATTGAGCTGCTTTCAAAATATTTGGAAATGGATAAAGAGGCTTTAGAGCTTAACCTTGAGCAAGAAGGGGAGCAAATGGCGCTAATGCTTTCAATTCCGGTTATAAGGGCAAAGGATGAAACCGAAATGGAAAAAGCATTAGAAGAAAATGAACAAACTGAAACCTCCGAAGAAGAAACTTCCAAAGACAATCCAACCTCTGAGGAAGAAACTTCCGAAAAAAATGAAGACGAAAAAGTTTCAACAGAAGATATATTAGAAGAAGACGTAGAATCAGAACATCCTGAAAACCAAACAAAAAATTTCCCTAATAAGGAAACATGCGGAGATTGTAAGGAATGTGAACTCTCGGATGATATTGAATGTGAGAAAAAAGAACAAAATAAGGCAACGAAAAAGGCAAAATAAAAAAAGCGGTCAATTGACCGCTTTTTTATTCATCAGTTCAATTATAACTATAAAATTCATTAATATCAAATTCAAATCTTTCCATAAATGCCTTTTCATACTCCGGATTATTGCCAAGGCACGGTTATTACTGTTTTCTGACCCTCCTTTGCGGCTCCTGCTGGTTCATCATTTGCATTAAAATCTTCTTCCGATAAAGATATTGATTGGCTATCCAACCTGTCATTGAAGTAACGTCAATCTTTCGTGTCATGTTACCATTTTCATCGTATTATTAGTCGGTATAAAACGCTACGCGATTATTCTCATCGCAAGTATTAACACGCGTTATATTGCCCTTATCATCATAGGCAGTCTTTATATAACCGTCTTCATTTTAAATGTTTTCACACGAAATTTACAAATCTAAACAATTTAAGAAATTCAATGTTGACAGCGGATTATGTTTGTTTTACTATCGTTATGCTTGAAGAATAGCCGAAATTTAGTTTTCTTCAGGAAAGACAGCCCCAAAAGGGTTTGTTGTACGTGTAACACATAAAACAAAAAGGAATACACATGGCAAGTAGTACAAAAAGACAAAGAATCAGAGTTTGTTTGAAAGCATACGATCACAAACTGATTGACGTATCATCAGACAAAATCGTAGAAACAGCTAAAAGAACTGACGCTAAAGTAGCCGGTCCTATTCCTTTACCGACAAAAAGACGTATATATTGTGTTTTAAGGTCACCTCACGTAGATAAAAAATCACGTGAACACTTTGAATTAAGAACACACAAACGTATAATTGATATATACGAACCGACTCAACAGACAACTGAAGAGTTAAGCAGATTAGATTTACCTGCCGGTGTGGATATTGAAGTTAAATTATAATTCCCGCCGAAATTGAAAATTTAATAGCATTATGCATATATAATGTGAACTGCGACTTCCTTAAAAAAGGATGTGAGGTGAAAACCCTCAAAGGTAAAGAAAGACGAACGTAGCGCTCGCAAGAGAAAATGCAAACCCTAAACGGAGCTTAACCGCACCTTGCAGGGTGAGCTAGAAAGGTAAAACATGACACTAGGTGTAATAGGAAAAAAAGTCGGAATGACTCAAATCTTCGACGAAAACGGTTTGGCAATACCTGTAACCGTAATCAAAGTTGACGAAACTGTAGTAACTCAGGTTAAAACCGAAGAAACTGACGGTTATAATGCAATTCAAGTCGGAACAATTTCAGCTAAAGAAAAACACTTGACAAAAGCTGAAGTGGGTCATTTCAAGAAAAACGGTTTAAATAACTACAGACACTTGCAGGAATTCAGAGTAGACAACCCGCAGGATTACAAAGTAGGCGATAAAATTGAATTATCAGTTCTTGATAACGTAGAAAAAGTTGACGTAACCGGAAAATCAATAGGAAAAGGATTTCAAGGTACCGTAAAAAGATGGAACTTCGGCAGAGGCCCAATGGGACACGGTTCAAAAAACCACAGGGAACCCGGTTCAATCGGCGCAGGTACAACACCTTCCCGTGTTATCAAAGGAAAAAGAATGGCCGGCAATATGGGTAACGAAAGAGTTACAATTGCTAAATTAAAGTTAGTAAGAGTTGACTCAGCAAACAACCTAATCTTAGTTAAAGGTTCAGTTCCCGGCTGTGAAGGAAGATTGGTAACAATAGTTCCTACCAGAACTAAATGGAATTAGACAAGGACAAGTCAAAAAACCGGCTGGTCTTGCCAAATAAAGCAAAATATGCAAGCGGTAAGCAGTCTTAAACGAAAAGATAATAAACTAATAAAGGAAACACAAAATGTCAAAAGAAATATTAAGCACAAACGGAGAAAAATTAGGCGAAATTACTTTGAATAAAGAAGTATTCGGAGTAGAGCCAAATTTACACGTAATGCACTTAGCATTAAGAAGACAATTAAACAACGCCCGTCAAGGCTCAGCCTGCACAAAAACAAGATCAGAAGTATCAGGCGGAGGCAGAAAGCCTTGGAAACAAAAAGGAACAGGCCGAGCCAGAGCAGGTTCTTTAAGGTCACCTTTATTTGCAGGCGGAGGTGTAATCTTTGGACCGAAACCTAGAGATTATAGCTTCTCAATGCCTCAAAAAGCAAGAAAACTCGCTTTAAAATCAGCATTGTCAGCTAAGGAATCCCAGCTTGTAGTAGTAAAAGATTTCTCTACAATTGCTGAACCTAAAACAAAATTAATGGTCAGTGCATTAAAATCATTAAAAGTTAGCGGAAAAACATTAATAGTCGCCGATGTAAAAGCTGATGAAAACAAAAACCTTGAATTATCAGCAAGAAACATCCCGAGCGTAAAAATTATTTTGCCGTCAAACTTAAACGTAAAAGACTTATTGGAAGCTGATTTCGTTGTAATGACAGAATCTGCTGTAAATGAAATAACTGAAAGGTTACAATAATGAGTAAAGAAAGAACAAACACAGAAAAGTTATACGACGTAATTAAAAAACCTTTGATTACTGAAAAATCAGTAGGTGCAACAACTATGGGTCAATATACTTTTGAAGTAAATAAAGACGCAACAAAAGTTGAAATTGCACAAGCAGTAGAATTAGCTTTTCCGGGAAGAAAAGTTAAAAAAGTAAGAACAGTTTATATGCCGTCACACGCCAAAAGAATGGGCTACAAATTCGGCAGAACAGACAGTTCAAAAAAAGCCATCGTAACAATTGAAGGCGATCCGATTGAAGATCTCGTAGGAGCATAAACGGCTTGCCGAGCAGACTCAATACGGACAAAGGGGCGAAAGGCATAAGTCCCGCAAACAGTACAAAGCCAATTAAAGGAGAAAATAAAAATGGCAATCAAAAAAATAAACCCGACATCTCCAGGACAAAGAGGGATGACAAAAAGTGATTACAAAGAAATCACTTCAACAACTCCTGAAAAATCCCTGCTAAAATCATTGAAAAAAACAGCAGGAAGAAATAACACAGGTCGTATCACATGTCGTCACAAAGGCGGCGGTGTAAAAAGAGCATACCGTGTAATAGATTTCAAACGTGAAAAATTCGGTGTACCCGCAACAGTTAAAACTATTGAATATGACCCGAACAGAAACGTAAGAATTTCATTAGTATATTACGCAGACGGTGAAAAAAGATATATTTTAACACCTGAAGGCTTAAACGTAGGTGACGTAATTGTATCCGGTCCGGAAGCTCCGGTTCAAACAGGTAATTCCCTTCCATTAGAATTAATTCCTCTGGGTACAATAGTTCACAACATTGAATTAACTCCAGGCCGCGGCGGAGTGATGGTAAGATCAGCAGGCAATGCCGCACAGGTTATGGCAAAAGAAGGCAATTATGTCACAATTAAACTTCCTTCATCAGAAATGAGAATGGTAAGAAAAGAATGCATGGCAACAATAGGAACTTTAGGTAATGCCGAATTCAAAAACCTTTCAATAGGAAAAGCCGGAAGAAAACGTTACCTTGGTATAAGACCCACAGTACGCGGTGTTACAATGAACCCATGCGATCACCCTCACGGCGGTGGTGAAGGTAAAACAGGTCCGGGCGGACACCCGAAAACACCTTGGGGTAAACCGGCACTTGGTCATAAAACCAGAAAAACAGGAAAAACTTCTGATAAATTAATTGTTAGAAGAAGAAAAAAATAGCGGATTTTGCGTAGGGTTTCGTGTTTTGTCACAAGCCCGCCCCCCGGCAATGACATAAGCCAACCGGTGGAGCAATAACCCAAGATATACTTAAACAAATTAAAGGAGAAATTAATGGCACGTTCATTAAAAAAAGGTCCATATGTAGAACAAGCTCTACAGGCAAAAATAGAAAAAATGAATGCAAACTCTGAACATAAAGTTATAAAAACATGGTCAAGAGCATCAATGATTGTACCTGATATGTTGGGTCATACAATTGCAGTGCATAACGGTAAAACTCACGTACCCGTTTACGTAACTGAACAAATGATCGGACACAAATTAGGTGAATTTGCACCTACCAGAATGTTTAGAGGACACGCAGGTTCTGATAAAACCGCAAAAAGGAAATAAAGGAAATTAAAAATGGAAGCAAAATCAAGACAAACAGATATCAAAATGACAGCCAGAAAGCTTCGCAGAGTAATCAACGAAGTAAGAGGAAAAGCTGTTAAAGATGCTCAAGATATGTTACGTTTTATGCCTTACTTTGCAGCAAGAGTGGTAGAAAAGAACTTGAAAGCCGCAGTTGCAAACGCACAGGAAAAATACGGCGTAGGAGCAGAGAATTTGAAAATTTCTGAAATCTATGCCGACGAAAGCGTTACATATAAAAGAGGTAAACCAAGAGCGCAAGGTCGAATTTATAAAAGACTAAAACGTACATCACACCTTACATTAAAAGTTAGTGATAATAATTAAGTAAAAGGAATAAAACATGGGACAAAAAACACATCCAACCGGATTTAGAGTAGGAATCATTCAGCCCTGGGCAAGCACATGGTTTGCAAAGGTTAAAGAATACGGTGAATTTGTAGCAGAAGACGCTAAAATCAGAAAATTTATAAAGAAAAAATTATACGCAGCAGGTATTTCTAAAATATTAATATCCAGAAAAGCACAAAACACAACTATAACTGTAGTTACAGCAAAACCAGGTATAGTAGTAGGACGCGGAGGCCAGGGTATTGAGGAACTAAAACAAGATGTAACCAAATATCTTGGAAAACCTGTAGTAATTAACGTAGTAGAAGTAGCAAGAATTGACGCAGATGCTCAATTAGTTGCAGAAGCTATTGCACAACAACTGGAAAAACGTGTAGCTTTCAGACGTGCGATGAAACAAGCTATGCAAAGATCAATGAGATCAGGCGTGCAAGGCATAAAAGTTATGGTATCAGGGCGTTTGGGCGGTGCAGAAATTGCACGTTCCGAATGGGCAAAAGAAGGAAGAATTCCTCTTCAAACATTGAGAGCTGACGTAGATTACGGATTTACAGAAGCAGATACTATAATGGGAAAAATTGGTGTTAAAGTATGGATTTTCAAAGGCAACTTACTGCCGGGAGAAAAAGCCGACCAAAACATTAAAACAAAAAGCGGCAAAGGTGACGAAAAAGGTATGAGACGCCTGAGACGCAGAGCAATAGAGACCGAATAGGAACATAGAAGTTCCCAAAAATATAGGAGCAAATAATAATGTTACAGCCTAAGAAAACAAAATACCGCAAAATGATGAAAGGTAGAATGAAAGGTACCGAAACAAGGGGTACAAAACTTGAATTCGGTAGCTATGCACTTCAAGCCTTAGAACCTGGTTGGATAACCAGCAGACAAATCGAGGCAGCACGTCGTGCAATGACTCGTGAAATCAAACGCGGCGGTAACGTTTGGATAAAAATATTTCCGGATAAACCGATTACTGCAAAACCTGCTGAAACTCGTATGGGCTCAGGAAAAGGTAATCTGGAGTACTGGGTAGCGGTTGTTAAACCGAACAGAATACTTTTTGAACTTGATTATTTTGACAGGAATATTGCAGTTCGCGCGTTAGAACTTGCAGCCCAAAAACTTCCTATCAAAGTCAAAGTTGTAGAAAAAGCTAAAGTTGAAGCTTAAGAAAAAGGAAAAATAACAATGAAATTAAGTGAAATGCGAGAAAAAACAATTGATGAGCTACAAAATCAAATTGTTGATTGGAAGAAAGATTTGTTCAACTACAGATTACAGCTTTCAACCCACAAATTGGAAAATACAGCATTACTTTCCAAAACAAAAAGACTTATAGCTCAGGCAAAAACAGTAATAAAGGAAAAAGCAACATCTGCACAATAGTGCAGTCAAAGGAGAAACAAATGCCTAAAAAAGAAAAACAAGGAATGGTAATAAGCAATAAAATGGACAAAACAGTAGTTGTAAAAGTTGCTGATTACGAACCACATCCGAAGTACAAAAAGATTATAGAATCAAACAAGAACTATAAAGCACACGATGCAGAAAATGTATGCAATGAAGGCGACATTGTAAGAATTGTAGAATCAAAACCGCTTTCAGGTGACAAACGCTGGGTTGTGGCAGAAGTAGTAGAAAAAGCCCGTTAAGGTGACATCATTACATAGCTAATGCGCTGTCAAAAGTAAACATTCTTTAAAAAATAAAGGAAAAGAACAATGATACAACAAGAAACAAGATTAGAAGTAGCAGATAACACAGGAGCAAAAGAACTCTTATGCATTCGTGTTATGGGAAGCTCAAACAAAAAATTTGCGGCAGTAGGTGATGAAATTGTTGCGACAGTAAAAGATGCAACCCCGAATATGGCTGTAAAAAAATCAGAAGTTGTAAGAGCTGTTGTCGTAAGAACCAAAGCTGATATCAAACGTAACGACGGATCAGTAATCAGATTTGATGAAAACGCTGCAGTAATTATAAATAAAGACGGCAACCCAAGAGGGACACGTGTTTTCGGTCCTGTAGCCCGTGAATTAAGAGACAAAGGCTATATGAAAATAGTATCTCTAGCGCCTGAAGTTATCTAATCCTTAATCGGAAAATCCCTAAATCGGGATATAATTAAGTAAAATGGAGAAAAAAAATGACAGATAAGAATAAAAAATCCCTGCATGTAAAAACCGGTGACCGAGTCATCGTAATCGCAGGAAAAGACAAAGGAAAAACCGGTAACATAAAAAAAGCGTATCCGGCAGAAGGTAAAGTAGCTGTCGAAGGCGCAAATATGGTTACAAAAGCTCAAAAACCAATGCCGGCAGCAGGAATTCAAGGCGGATTGATAAAACTTGAGGCACCAATGGATGCATCAAAGGTTATGATAGTTTGCCCGGCTTGTGAAAAACCGACCAGAATCAAACACAGTACAGTAGACGGTAAAAAAGTTCGTGTTTGTAAAAAATGTGGTGAACAGTTAGATGTGTAACGGAAGCCTAATGGTTTCGCGCCAATCATCTTAATAGAAGGAAAAGAAAAATGACAACAAAAACAGAAAGTTTAAAGAAAAGATACGACAAAGAAGTAAAATCAGCATTAAAAGAAAAATTTGGGTATAAAAATGACCATCAAATTCCAAGACTTCACAAAATAGTTTTGAACATGGGTGTTGGTGAAGCTTCACACAACTCCAAAATAGCAGAATCAATTGAGTCACAATTAACAAAAATTGCCGGACAAAAGGCAGTTGTAACAAAGGCAAAAAAATCAATTGCATCATACAAATTAAGAGAAGGAATGCCTGTAGGTGCTATGGTTACATTACGAGGCGAAAGAATGTATGATTTCTTGCAAAAATTAATCTGCGTAGTTTTGCCAAGAATTCGTGACTTTAGAGGTGTAAGCCCGAAAAGTTTTGACGGACGCGGCAACTACACATTAGGCTTGAAGGAACAATCCCTATTCCCTGAAATCACTTATGAAGAAGTTGATTTGGTAAAAGGTATGAACGTATCAGTAATCACAACAGCTGAAACAGATGATGAAGCAAGAGAATTATTAAGATTACTTGGTATGCCGTTCAAAAAATAACACCTGAACTTGATTCAGGATTTAAACTGAGATAGAATATAATTAGAAAAGAACATAAAGGAGAAATTCATGGCTAAAAAAGCGATGATAAACAAAGAAGAAAAAAGAAGAATGCTTGCTGCAAAAGGCAAATACCCGACAGTAAGACTTCATAACAGATGCAGCATATGCGGAAGACCTCACGGTTTTCATAGAGATTTCGGCTTATGCAGAATTTGTTTAAGAAAAATGGCTCATCAGGGTTTGTTACCCGGCGTTACAAAAGCAAGCTGGTAGTTTTTTGCTTTTTAGCCAATGGGCGATATTATGCTTAAAAAAAACGGGCTCTATTAAGAGTCCGTTTTTTTTAATTATACAATTCTCGAAAAATTTTGCCCAACTTTATTCATACTCTGCACAAATTCCCATTCTA
>CAYYAG010000031.1:5872-18319 GCA_964470005.1 uncultured Muribaculaceae bacterium | reverse complement strand
CTTTTGCAAAGTTTCCAAAACCTGTTTATGTATAAGCTCAAAGCTGTCTTTTACCTGACGGCAATCTTCAACATTTTCAAGCGCCTTTTGACCGCGCTCAAAATTGTCCAGAATTTCTGTCATTTTCTTTAAGGCATTTTCAGCGCCGTATTTTAAAAGGCTTTCGCGTTCCTGCTCCTGTCTTTTTCTATAATTATCAAAATCCGCAGCAAGTCTTATGTATTGCTGGTTTAATCTGTCATATTCTTCTTGAAGTTTGGTATTTTCAGCAAGATCTTCTGTGTCAGAAGATTCTTCATCTTTTATAGATTCTTCACAGTTTTCAGGTTCTTCGGTGGTTTTAATTTCCGGCTCTGCGTCTTTTTTAAACGGATTGTTGTTATGTTTATGACTCATAATTTTTCCCCTTATCAATTAATATTATAAATTATCAAAAGTAATAAACAAGTTAAATTTATTATTTTTTAATATTTGGTGAATAGTTTATTTTTGCATAGAATTATTATATGTGTTATTATATCAATAGAATAAATAAAAGGGGAGCGTGGAATGAATTTGGAGAATATAAAAAAGACAGATCCAGTAGTGGCTGAACAGATTGAATTAGAGCTTAAACGCCAGCAGGAAACAATAGAATTAATTGCAAGTGAGAATATCACATCTTTAGCAGTTATGGAAGCTTCGGGGAGTGTATTGACAAATAAATATGCGGAAGGCAAACCGTATAAACGTTTTTATAACGGTTGTGAACATGTGGATATTATTGAAGAAATAGCTCAAAAGCGTGCTTGCGAACTTTTTCAAATGGATCATGCAAATGTTCAACCGCACAGCGGAGCTCAGGCTAATATGGCTGTATTTATGTATTGTTTAAAGCCGGGGGACAAAGTTTTAGGAATGGATTTGTCAAACGGAGGGCATCTTTCTCACGGGTCACCGGTTAATTTTTCAGGTCTGTATTTTGATGTTGCAAGCTATGGTGTAGATGAGCAAGGTAACATTGATTATGACGATGTTTTAACAAAAGCAAAAGAACATAAACCAAAACTTATTATTTGCGGTGCAAGTAATTATTCTAAAATAATAGATTTTAAAAAGTTCAGAGAAATTGCAGACGAAGTTGGTGCATATTTACTCGCAGACATTGCACACATTGCAGGACTTGTTGTGACCGGATTTCATCCTTCACCGGCACCTTATGCTGATTTTGTAACGACAACTACCCATAAGTCGCTCCGCGGTCCGCGCGGCGGTATTACCATGTGCAGGCAAGAACATGCATTAGGGATTGATAAGGCTATTTTCCCCGGGATGCAGGGAGGACCTTTAGAGCATATTATTGCGGCAAAAGCTGTTGCACTGCATGAAGCTATGCAGCCGGAGTTTAAAACTTATGCCGGACAGATTATTAAAAATGCAAAAGCGCTTGCTCAGGGGTTACTTGATGAAGGTATGGATATTGTCGGAGGCATGACTGAAAATCACCTTATGACACTTGATTTAAGAAAGACGGGCAAAACCGGAAAAGATATGGCAAATGTGCTTGAGCGGGTTGGCATTACGGCAAATAAAAACACTGTTCCCAACGATCCTCAAAGTCCGTTTGTAACGTCCGGTATAAGGCTTGGTACTCCTGCTGTTACAACGCGCGGGTTTAAAGAAGATGATTTAACTGAGGTTGCAAAAATTATTGCATCGGCCATTTTTGTATCTGATAATGAGCAAGGACTGAAAAATCTGCGTGAACGTTCTTTAAAACTTTGTAAAAAATACCCGTTGTATCAGTAGATTTTTATAGGATATGTACATTTTTGTTTTATCTGGTATAATAAAAGTCAAAAGGGAGAATAGTTATTATTATCAGGTTGACACACGCTCATATAATCGGTACGGTAATTGCCTATATATTGGGAGTTTTTCTCGTGCCTCTGGTAATTAGCTTTTCTAAAAAAGAAGGACTTGTTGACGTTCCTAATGAAAGAAAAATTCATACCAAACCTATCTCAAGAATAGGCGGAGTTGCAATTTGGATGAGTACAATGCTTACTTTTTTATGCCTTGTATTTTTGAGTTATTATCCATATGGCAGTCTGCTTTCAGGAATTCTGCTCGGAAGCTCGTTGATGTTTTTATTAGGGCTTATAGATGATGTCTACGGACTCGGTGCAAAATTTAAGCTATTTATTCAGGTAGCAATTGCTACATTGGTTTATTTGCTTGGTGTTCAGATTAATGAAATCCCGCTTTTTGGCGGAATTGACCTCGGGCTTTTTTCTTATCCGATTACGTTACTATGGATTGTTGGTATAAGTAATGCCGTAAATTTTATAGACGGAGTCGACGGGCTTGCAGGATCGGTTGTTACTATAAATGCTATTACCCTTGCGATAATTGCAGTTGCAATGACCCCATCCAGTCCTATTAGTGCATTGATAGGATTTATTTTAGCCGGATCTATGCTTGCATTTTTAACGTATAACTTTAATCCGGCAAGAATATTTATGGGGGACAGCGGCGCATTGTTTTCCGGATTTTTGCTTGCAACAATTTCAATAACAGGCGTAATGAAAGCCGCAACTCTTGCGATTATTTTGCCGTTTGTTGTTCTTGCTGTTCCTATTATGGATATAACTTATTCATCATTAAGACGTATTTATAAAGGACAGTCTCCGTTTGTTGCAGATGCGGAACATATTCATCATAAGCTGCTTCATGCAGGCTTTTCCCAGAAAAAAACAGTTGTAATCCTTACTTCGGTTGCAATTATCGCCGGCGCATTGGCTTCATTGTTTATGGGAACTAATACTATTAAACACTATTTTATTTATATACTGGCTATTGTATTAATAATGTTTGCCTTAAATTTAATCAAACTCTTGACAAAAAAGTGATTATCGTTTATAATGCACAACAAAGAAAAGATTTTATAACTCAGTTTTAAATAATTTTATTTAAAATATTTAAGTGTAAATCTTTGTCATAAGTGTTAGAAAGTACTGAAACTTATATTTTTAAAAGTTTCAAAAGGTACATGTAAAGGATTTATATTATGAAAACACACGAAGTACATCAAAACAATTCAAGTCTGGGTCATGGCCTTAAATCTGCGGTTGTTGGCGGTGTGGTAGGTTATGCGGCAAAATATGCCTTACCTTTGACAAGTCAGGAAATGGATGCTGATTATAAACGAGTTGTTAATATTATTAAAAAGAATGCAGTAAAAGCAAAAATCAAATTCTTTGAAGGTATAAAAGACTTACCAACCCGATCATTGGCTCAAGATACTTATATTGGTTCTGCAAAGAAATTTGCAAAACATAATATATGTGCATATAACACAGCTTTGAAGAAAATTAGGCCAACAACACCTTTTGTAGTTGCCGGTGCTGTTACAGGTTTGGTAGGCTCATTTGTTCATAATGTTTTCAAAACTGATGTCTAGATAAACATTTGTTCGCGCTGAGACTTAATTTTAGCTATAGTTTCAGCGTAATTTTTTCCGGTTAAGTCCCCGAGAGATTTATACAGCTTTAAAATAGCATTTTGAATATTTTCTGCATTCATATTGACCATATCGCGTGCCATCTCTTCATTAGACATAGCAAGTCTTGTCATGTCACGAAATCCGCTTGATGCAATATCAAGAGCAAGTTTATTTTCACTGGCAGTTAAGAAAATTGCTTGAGACACAACCATAGGCATATGTGAAATCAATGCCACTGCTTCATCGTGTTCTTTTGGTGTTGTTATAACCGGCTCTGCTCCAAGTTCTTTTATTAAATTTTCAAGGTTTGTTCTTGCCTCTTTAGGTACGGCAAAACATGGTGTAATAACCCATTTTGCACCTTTAAAAAGTCCGTCAAAGGAATTTTCGAACCCTTTGTGTTCGGTTCCTGCCATAGGATGTGACGGGATGAAAATATAGGGTCTTTCTTTTTGGCAGACAAAAGTTTTCAAGCTGCACACATCTGTTGCGATTGTATCCGGCGGCAGAATGTGTTCAAGAGTATCCAGAACTTTGAGCGTTTTGTTCATTGCTGTGCATACAAAGACAATTTTGCAGTCTTTCAGGATTGCATAATCCGCCGTGATATTCGGCAAAATTCCCTGCATTGAATTTGACACCGCACAAACCTCATATCCGAGTGCTGTGAGTGATTTAAAAATTGACCCGCCAATAAGTCCTAAGCCTACAACTCCTATTTTATTCATAAGGTTATTGTAGCATATTTTTTATACATTTACAAATCCTTATGGTGGAAGTATTTTGTTCCGTCCACATAATCCTTTACGATATGACCGTTGCCTATCAATTTGTATTTATAAATTGTTAAACCTTCAAGTCCTACGGGTCCTCTGGCATGCGTTTTGTTGGTAGAAATACCGACTTCTGCCCCAAAACCGTATCTGAAACCGTCTGCAAATCTTGTTGATGCGTTAGAATAAACTCCTGCCGAATCCACCTTGTTCATAAATTTTTCAGCATTTTCAATATTTTTTGTAAGGATACTGTCAGTGTGTCCTGATCCGTATGTATTTATGTGGTCTATTGCTTCATCAAGGTTTTTAACTTTTTTAAAAGCAAGAGTTTTATCACCATGTTCAAATGCCCAGTTCTCAGGGTTGTCGACAAGTTTTATTTCTGCCAGTTGAAGTGAGGCAAGAAGTTTTTCAATATATTGGAATTTTTCATGGATTAAAAGAGTTTCAACTGAATTGCACGCGCTTGGATATTGTGTTTTGGCGTCAACTATTACCTTTATTGCCGTATCCAAATCAGCATTTTCATCAACGAATATATGACAAATTCCGTCAGCATGTCCTAAAACAGGAATTTTTGTGTTTTCTTTTATAAATTTGACAAGTTTATTGCTGCCCCTTGGGATAATAAGATTTATATACTTATCACATTTGAGCATTTCGGCTACATCATCACGTGTAAATACCTGCTGTAATACATTTTTAGGAAAGCCGCTAATATTATCAAGTGTTTGATTAATAATATTCAATATAGTTTTATTAGTATTAATTGATTCTTTGCCGCCTTTTAGGATTACGGCATTTGCGGATTTTATAGCAAGTGATGATATCTGGGCAATAACATCCGGTCTTGCTTCAAAAATAATTCCTAATACGCCTATCGGACAACTGATTTTGTAAAGGGTAAGCCCTTCATCAATTTCACGAACAAACAGCTTTTTATTGACGGGATCTTCAAGCTGTGCAACATCACGGATACCCTGAAGCATATCGCGCATTTTATTTTCATCAAGTTTAAGTCTGTTGAAGGTGGATTCTGAGATTTCACCTGATTTCATAAGACTTTCTGACGAAATCAAATCTTTTTTGTTAGCTTCAAAAATTTCTACTTTATTTTTTTCGAGATTATCGGCAATTTTTAAGAGTGCATTATTTTTTATATCCGTTGAAATATCTGCGATTTCAAGTGCAGCGGTTTTAGCGGTTTTTGCTATACTTTCAAAGTCCATAAACTCTCCTACAAAATAGTTATGTTATCACGGGTTATGATTGCGTCATAGTTTTTGAATCCAAGAATTTTGAGAATATTATCCGAATGATGCCCGATAAGTTTTTTACATGATGTTGAACTGTAATTGACTATGCCGCGTGCAAATTCCTTTTTGTTTTCGTCAAGAATTGATATAACATCACCCTTGTTAAATTCATTTATTACTTCAACAATTCCAATAGGCAGCAGGCTTTTTTCCTGTTCAACGAGTGCTTTTTTCGCACCGTTGTTAACAATAATTTTACCGACAATATTTGTTGCGTAACCTATCCAACGTTTTTTATCAGGGAGATTTTTGTTTTGCGGGATAAACATTGTGCCGTAATCGTCTCCATCAAAAATTTTTCTTATAATATAAGGAACAGTTCCGTTTGCAATAAGCATCTTGCCGCCAAAGCGTGTGACCATTCTTGCAGCCATAAGTTTTGTTTCCATACCACCCCTGCCGCCGTCTGAAACGCCTGACGCCAATGCCATAATCTCATCCGTTACTCCGTCAACTTCTTTAATAAGTTTTGCATCAGGATTGTTTTTAGGATTAGAATCAAAAAGACCGTCAATATTTGATAAGATTACAAGCAAATCCGCATCAAGTTCGCTTGCAACAAGCGCTGATAATTTATCATTATCCGAAAAACATACCTGCATATTTTCATATCTCGGAGCCATTTCTATAGTTGATACGGTATCATTTTGGTTAATTATAGGGATAACTCCCAATTCTAACAGTTTATTTAAGGTTGTTCTTAAACTTAAATATCTTGTACGTATAGAAAAATCATCTTCTGTCAAAAGAATTTGTGCTGCCACAAGTCCGTATGTATCAAAACCATTTTCATAAAGGGTCATAAGTTTTCCCTGACCGATTGCGGCGCAGGCTTGTTTCATGGCAGTACCGTCCGTATTTTCAATACCTAATCGTTTTTTACCCAGGCCGACGGCACCGGAGGTAATTACAATTACTTCTTTTCCGGATTTTACAAGTGTTGAAATATCCTCAATAAAGGAGAAAATTCTGGGCATTGAAACATTGCCGTCGTCATTCCTTAAGATATTTGTCCCGAGCTTTATGACTATACGTTTTGCTTTTATAAATTCCAGTCTGTCCATATTCGGATTATAGCAAAAAATGGATATACAAACAATAATTTTTGTCATATACTTTTTATATGAAAAATGTAAGACAAGCCAATGTAAATACCCACAGGGATGCCTGGATTGAGATAAATGTTGCAAATCTTGAGCATAATATAAAAGAAATAAAAAAATATGTTCAGGAAGGAACAAAATTGTTGGGTGTGGTAAAAGCAGATGCATACGGGCATGGTGCGGTTATGCTTGCACCGACCATTCTTGCAAGCGGTGTTGATATGTTAGGGGTTGCATCAATTGATGAGGGTGTTGATTTACGTAATGCAAAAATTACCTGTGAAATACTTGTTCTCGGTGCGGTACCTGTCTGGGCTGTTGAAACTGCAGTTAAGGCTGATTTAAGTATATCAGTTTTTTCAAAAGGTCATATAGAAGCTTGCAGGCAAGCTTATGAGAGAATCGGTGTAAAACCTAAAGTACATATTAAACTTGACACCGGTATGAATAGAATTGGTGTTTCTACAGATTGTGCGGTTGACTTTGTAAAAGAGGTTCAAAATGCCGATTTTATTAATCTTCAAGGTGTATTTACTCATCTGGCGATGGCCGAAGATATAAATGAAACCCAAAAACAAATAGATAAATGGAATAGTATTATTTCTCAAATTGACACAAAAGGATTGCTTTTACATGTCCAAAATACTGCAGGAACAATGAGCTATACAATTCCTAACACTAATATGTGCCGTGTTGGTATTGCACTTTACGGTTTATCACCTGATTATCCTTCTTGTTTGAGGGAAAAGCCCGATCTAAAGCCTTTAATCTCATTAAAGGCTCGTATAGTTAATATTCATGAAGCAAAAGACGGGGAGGGTGTTAGTTATTCTTATTCTTACAGGGCAAAAGGAAATCGTATAATAGCTACATTACCTGTCGGGTATGCTGATGGTGTACCAAGAGGGTTGTCAAATAAAATTTATGCAGAATTGAACGGATGTAAAGTTTTGCAGGTCGGAAATATTACTATGGATCAAATGATGTTTGACATAACGGGTGTTGAAGCTAAACCCGGGGATATTATTACACTTTTGAATGAACAAAGCTCTATTGATATTTGGGCAAACATATTAGATACAATTAATTACGAGCTTACTTGCCGTTTAAAAGTTAGATTGCCAAGAATTTATACGAGGTAGTTATGGAAAAAGACTTTGATTTTGGGATTATCGGTTCCGGGCCTGCGGGTTATACAGCTGCTCTGAGTGCGGCATCAGCAGGGAAAAAGGTTGTTTTATTTGAAAAAGATTTTATTGGCGGAGTATGCCTTAATCGTGGTTGTATCCCGACAAAGACAATGCTTCATGCGGCTGAAGTTTATGAGTATATTAATAATTCAATTGATTTAGGGATTTGTGTTGACAGCTGCAGGGTGGATTTCTCAAAAATTGCGGAAAGAAAGCATGCTGTTGTTGAAAAACTTCGTAACGGTTTAGAACGTTCATTTAAAAATGCAGGCATTGTCACAGTTAATGCTGAAGCGAAAATTCGTGATAAAAATACAATTGAGGCTAACGGCGAAATATATAAGTGTAATCAAATTATTGCTGCGGTCGGTTCAAGTCCTCGTGTTATTAAAGGTATGGAATATGACCACAAATTAATTTTGTCATCAGATGATGTTTTGAATTTTGAAACGTTGCCTCAAAGTATTGTGGTTATTGGCTCCGGTGCGATAGGAATTGAATTTTCGAGGATTTTGTCAGCATTTAATGTTGATGTAACAATTGTAGAAATTGCGGAAAACCTTTTACCTCTTGCTGATATTGAGGTCTCAAAGCGGATTGAAAGAATATTTAAGGCAAAAGGAATTAAATTTTATACAAAAACTTCAGTTGAAAAAATTGAAAAATTTGACAACGGAGTGAATGTTTTTCTTTCAAATGGTGAAGTTATAAAAGCCGATTGCGCATTATTGGCAGTGGGCAGAGTTCCAAATGAAGTTGAGAGGGTTGAAGGTGTAACATATATCGGAGATGTTGCAGGATCAATTCAGCTTGCGCATTTTGCAAGTAAACAGGCATTGGAAAAAGTTGTACAGATACCTTTCGATGAGACACTTGTTCCGTCTGTTGTTTACGGGAACCCTGAAATCGCCTGGATTGGAAAACGTGAACAGGATTTGGAAACAGGTACTTATCAAAAAGCTATGTTACCTGTTTCAGCGCTGGCAAAATCCCAGTGTGACGGGGCATTAGACGGTATGATGAAAATTCTTGTTCAAAACAATAAGATTGTTGGTGCTCATATTGTATCAAAGGAAGCATCGTCACTTATTCAGCAATTAGTAATAGCAATGCAGACAAATATAACTGTAGAAGAACTTAAGGCAGTCTGTTTTGCCCACCCAACATATTCCGAAGGTATTTTTGAATGTATTATGAGGTTAAATTAATGGGGCAAAGACTACCGGACTATTTAAAAAGACCTATACTGGATACAGATAAAACAAGAACGGTAAGAAGAATTTTGAAAACTAAGTGCCTTAATACCGTTTGTGAAAATGCAAGGTGTCCTAATAAAAACGAATGTTATTCAAAAAACACGGCAACTTTTTTGATTATGGGTGCCAATTGCACCAGAAACTGCAGATATTGCAATATTTCTTGTGCTAAACCGGAGCCTTTGGATCCGGAAGAACCTATGCATATTGCTGAAGCAGTAAAAGCACTGGGGCTTAAATATGCAGTTATAACTTCGGTTACACGCGATGATTTAGATGACGGAGGTGCACAGCATTTTGCAAATTGTATTTATGAAATTAGAAAATTGTCGCCTGATACAAAAATAGAAATTTTGACCCCGGACTTTAAAGGCTCTCAAAATTCCTTGAATATAATTATTAAAGCATGTCCGGAAGTGTTTAACCATAATATTGAAACAGTTAAAGATTTATTTGGACGTGTAAGACCTCAAGGAAATTACGAAAAATCCTTAGAGGTTTTGAAATATATAAAAGATCACAGCAATATATTGACAAAATCCGGTTTAATGGTCGGATTGGGTGAAACTTTTGAACAGATTCAAGCTACTCTGCAAGATCTCCGTAATATCGACTGTAATATTGTAACTATAGGACAGTATATCCAACCCTCAAAACTTCATCTGCCGGTGGTCAAATATTATACCCCAAAAGACTTTAAACTTTTGGAAAGTCTTGTTTTATCCGCAGGTATTACGCACTATCAAATAGGACCTCTTGTTAGAAGTTCATACAAAGCTGCTGAATTATTTTGATTTCTTTTCTACAATTTTAAATTCATAACCAAGATAATCTAATAATTCCTGAACCAGCCTAAACCGTATGCTTCCGGATAGAAACATCTTTGAAAGATTACTCGGAAAAGGTACATTGTGACCTTCAGCCTTCATCTTCTTCAAGACTTTGCTCATTGACTTTCCGTTTCTAACAAGAATTACTTTTATCTCTTCATATATATTCATCATAATAATTATATTATTTTATAATTTATTACATGACAAAATTCACAATATCGTTATTGTAAAGTATAATTTCTCTATTATTTATAATAATGAAAATTAAGTATCAATCATTAGTTATACTTGTAGACAAAAATTTTTTGTGATAGCATATTTTTTGTAAAATGAGGTATTTATATTATGCAAGCGCGCAGAGCAGCCAGAGAGTTGGCATTTATTCTATTTTCCCAGTTTGATAAAAAGATAACAAAATATTCACAAAATGATTTAGAAAATATAATTTTAAAATCTGTAAGAATACTAACAAGTAATGCCGGCGATGAGCTAAAAACAGCTGTTGGCGCACTGATTGATATGAAAAACAGGATTGATGATTATGAAGCGGAACATGAAATAAACCTTAACAGACCTCTTGATGCAGCAAATTTGCCTGTACCGCTGCCCATGACATCCGATATTACATGTCGTATTGACGAAATGATTGATATTGCTGAAAAGGCACTATTGGCGCTGGAGATTGCTGAATTTACAACACTGGAATCGCAAAATGATGTAAAAAATTATGCAATTAAAATTGCAGAATTGTTCCAGAAAAATCACGAAGAAATTGATAAGATTATCCAAAAATATTCAAAAGGCTGGGATATTGATCGTTTGGTGAAAATGGATAAAGATATTCTCCGTATTGCTATTGTGGAACTCTTATATATAAAAGATGCTCCGATGAAAGTTGTTGTCGATGAGGCACTTGAACTTGCCAAAAAATATTCAACTGATGACAGCTCTGCATTTATTAATGGTATTTTGGCAAAAGTTATAATTGATAACGGATTAAATTGATGTTTAAATTTTTTTCGGATAGCTTTGACAATTTTAAGAAAAAAGTTTCAAATACAGCCTCAGCTCTTGTAGGTAATGTTGTAAATACTGTATCAGAAGAAGAAGAATTCTCAGAATTTGTTTTGGATGATATGGAAGATATGCTTATCAGTGCTGATCTTGGGGTTAATTATGCTGCGGAACTGGTGGATAATTTACGAAATCAAACAAAAATCAAACCTTCTGATGTGAAAAATTATTTAAAAGAGGAGTTTAAAACCGTATTAATTAATGCCGGCAGCAACCGTCTTAACTATAAAGACAATGAGTTGAACATTTATTTTATATGCGGGGTTAACGGCGCAGGCAAAACAACCTTAATCGGCAAACTGGCTTATAAGTTCAAAAATGAAGGTAAAAAAGTTCTCATTGCAGCGGGAGATACTTTTCGTGCGGCTGCTGAGGAACAACTTGATATATGGTCAAAGCGTGCTGGGGCTGATATTGTGCGACGTGATAAGGCAGATCCGGCTTCTGTTGTATTTGAGGCAATACAAAAAGCCAGAACGGAAGCTTATGACGTGATTTTGGTAGATACTGCAGGACGATTGCAGAATAAATACAATTTAATGGAAGAATTAAAGAAAATTAAATCTGTGATAGATAAAAATGCGTCCGAAATGTTGCGTGAGTGCGTGTTGGTTTTGGATGCAAATACCGGTCAGAATGGGTTACAGCAAGCAAAAGTTTTTGCGGATTCCGTTAATCTTACATCAGTTGCTTTGACTAAACTTGATGGGTCGGCAAAGGGAGCAATTGTTCTGGCTGTTGCAAAAGAATTGAAGTTACCCGTGAAGCTTGTTGGTATTGGTGAAAAGATGGAAGATTTGAAGGATTTTAATTCAGAAGAGTTTATACGAGCTTTGTTTGAATAATTTCAATTTTTTATTTTTATTTTATACTTATCCTATGATGAGAGTTATAAAAACAGTACAAACCAAATTAAATAATAAAATTCAACTTTTAGGGGCTGATAATTATAAAAAAATTCTTGTAATAGGTGTTTTTCACGGGGATGAACCTCAGGGAAAATATCTTATTGAAGAATACATAAAAATTCGTCCTGAATCAAAACTTCTTTTTATTCCGTGTCTTAATCCTGACGGGTTGCAGGCGGACAAAAGGACTAACGCAAATGGGGTTGACTTGAATAGAAACTTCCCGACAAAAAACTGGGAATTAACTGAAAGAAATGATTCTTTTGGTGGTTTGGAACCAGCGAGTGAGATTGAAACAAGCTTTTTGATTGATATTATGCAGAAGTATAACCCGAATTTGGTATTAACACTTCATGCGCCATTTAAAGTTGTAAATTATGACGGACCGGCAAAAGATATTGCAGAAAAAATCGGGAGGATTATAAATTATCCTGTGGAAGCGGCTATAGGTTATCCGACACCCGGAAGTTTCGGTACATATGCCGGCGTTGAACGGAACATTCCGAC
>CAYYAG010000031.1:0-5772 GCA_964470005.1 uncultured Muribaculaceae bacterium | reverse complement strand
GTTACTTCCATAATATTATCGTCAATAGTCTTTCCGTTTTTGTCATAAACTTTTCCGTCTTTGATTGTCCATTCGGCTTCATTTCCCGTAACTTTTGCGTATGTAAAATTAATTACAAAAGATTCACCGGTATCTTTATTCTTTACCGTAACAGGTGTATAGCCGTCAATATCTCTGAAACGCGTGTGTTTAACTACTGTACCGTCATTAGTCATAATTATTCTCCTCGTTATGTGCTATATTTTGTTAAACAAAAATATTTGTTCAAAATTGCTACAAGTTAAAAAAAATTTACAAAAGGTTTATTTTTGTTGTAAAATTGAAGAAAAGGAAATTTACAAATGAGATTACACAATTCTTATACGAATAAGGTCGAAGATTTCAAGCCGATTGAAGATAATAAGGTTAAAATGTATGTTTGCGGTCCGACCGTATATGATTATGCACATTTGGGGCATGCGAGATGTTATATAACTTGGGATATTCTTTATAGGTACTTGAAGTTCAGAGGATATGATGTAACTTATTGCCGAAATGTAACTGATGTTGACGATAAGATTTTGAAAAAGGCAGAAAAAGAAAACAAAACTCCTGAAGAAGTTTCGCAGTTCTGGTATAAACAGTTTGAAAAATCAATGGAAGCTTTGAATACTTTAAAACCGGATATAGAGCCTTTTGCCACGAAAACACTGGGCGAAATGATATCAATTATTAAAGATTTAATCAAAAACGGATATGCCTATGAATCAAACGGAGATGTTTATTTTCGGGTAAAAAAATTCCCGGGATACGGATGTCTTTCAAAACAGCCTATAGATAAGCTTGAAAGCGGTGCAAGAATTGAAATTGGAGAATATAAAGAAGATCCTTTGGATTTTGCACTCTGGAAAAAAGATGAAAAATTCGGTTATAATTCGCCCTGGGGTATTGGGCGTCCGGGATGGCATATTGAGTGTTCAGCAATGAGTCGTAAATATTTAGGGAAAACTATTGATATTCACGCCGGCGGCGCAGATTTGATTTTTCCTCATCATGAAAATGAAATTGCACAATCAGAGTGTGCTAATAGCTGTAAATTTGTAAATTACTGGCTACATAACGGGTTTGTGACTATTAATAAGGAAAAAATGTCAAAATCTCTGGGGAATTTTTTAACTATAGACGATTTGTTAAAAAAATATGATGCGAATACAATAAGATTTTTTATACTTACAAATCATTACAGAATGCCTGTTGAATTTTCTGATGAGGCTTTGACTTCAGCTCAAGCCGGTGTAAAACGTTTATTAAATGCTAAGCGTACAAAAGTCAACGATGACTTGGATATTACGGGAACGGAGGAATATAAACAGTTTGTTGACGCCATGGATGACGATTTGAATACCTCCAAAGCAATGGCAGTGTTATTTGAGCTTGCAAACAAAGCTAACAAAGATGATAAAGACGCTTATACAATATTATATAAATTGGCAAATGTTTTGGGATTTGGTTTTGAAAAAGCAAATTTATCTGATGAAGAACTTGAAAAAGCGGTTAAACATGTCTCAAGTGTTCTTGGCGAAAACTTTAATACAATGGAAGAATTAATTGCATTTCGCAAAAAAGCCCGTGAAGAAAAAAATTGGGATATTGCTGATAAAATCCGTATCGCGCTTGATGAAGTCGGTATCTTGGTTAAAGATTCTAAAGACGGCACGGTTTTAGAGACAAAGTAAGTTGCATACGGCAGTTAGTATTCTCAGGTAAGATAAAAATTTAACAACTTAATGTTTTTATATTATTCAAGAGCCTCTGGCTCTTTTTTTTGTGCCAGTTATACTGCACTAAGATGTTATCTGTAAATAAAGTTTTGAGTTAAATATAATGTTTGTCATATAATATATTTATGAAAAAAGCATTGCTTTTATTTTTAATATTTTTTCTGGGTTCTTTTGTAAATGCAGAGTCTATTGTACCTGAAGCTACTTTGAAGATTGCTCAAGAAGCGGAGATTAAGGCATATTACGAAAATCCCAAGTCTGAAATTGTTCGTGTCGGGATTGGGGATAATTCATTCAGTAAATATGATTTTCAAAGCACCGGTATTTGGGCAACTTCGGAAATGCAAGTTTTTGATGATAAAAACTTTATAACTGCTGTGCCGGCTAATAAGGTTGTAAATGTCAAACTTTCATCTGATATGTTTATATTAACCTATGATGATGGTGAAGTTATTGATCAGATAAATGGTCCGGTCAGGTTTATATGTACTAACGGCAGGCTGGCTGTTAAAAATTTAAAACGTGTCGGGGGGCAGGCACTTTATAGAGGTGAGATTGAAATTACAAAATATAATAAAAAGCCCGGACGGCTTCATGTTGTCAATGTTATTGAGATTGAAGATTATCTGAAAGGTGTTGTACCTAATGAGATGCCTGTTGGTTTTGGTATGGAGGCATTAAAGGCTCAAAGTGTTGCTGCAAGAAATTATGTGTTATCTCCAAGGGTAAAAGCTTATGATGCTTTTGATGTCGTCGATAGCGTTGCAAGTCAGGTTTATTTTGGAGCCGGTTCTGAAAAAGATTTAGGAACGCGTGCTGTTGAAGAAACAGAAGGAATTATTGCGCTTTACAATTGGGAGTTAATTCTTGCACAGTATTCATCAACTGCCGGCGGGTATACGGAAAGTTTTGCGAATGTTTTTTCTGACCCGAAGTCTAAAGCCTTTCCATCTGTTACAAAACCATATTTGATAGCCAAGCCTGATATGCTTAGCCAGACACCTCTTACTGTTGAGGAAGATGCAGCTGCTTTTTATAAGTCCAAACCGGATTCTTATGATATGAAATCACCATATTTCAGATGGGAAAGAACATGGACTAAAGACGAACTTCAGGCGGCCGTAGAGTCAAATTTGGCAGCTCAATCTGCAACGGGTTTTGTGCATCCTGAGTTTAATAAGGGTGATAAGCTTGATGAGATTACAAAGCTTGAGGTGAAGAAAAGAGGCGAATCCGGTAAGATTATTGAAATGGAGATTATAACGAAATCCCAGAACTATAAAGTTTTTAAAGAACTTGTTATTCGCAGGCTTTTGACAAATAAGGGCAAGGCTCTGCCAAGTGCTAATGTTGTGTTTGAACATGAATATGATGAGAGTGGTAATCTTATTTCAATCAAGGCTTTTGGCGGCGGATACGGGCATGGTGTGGGCATGAGCCAATATGGTGCGGGTTTCATGGCAACGGAGCTGAAAATGCCTTATGAAAAAATTCTTAAGCATTATTATACAGGGATTACTCTTGCAACAAAGCCTTTTGTTCTGTCGCCGGTTAATCATATTGTTTCACAGAGTTTTTATTCAAAGGATAAACATGCAGAACTTGTTGTGGACAATAAATACCAAGTATCACATTTTTTGGTTAATATAAATGGTAAGGAAAAAGATATAAAGCTTTCAAAAAGTTTTTTTAACCGAGTTGAAAAAATTGATATATCAAAATATCTTCAGCGAGGTAAAAATACAATAATATATTATTATCCTGAAGATGAGGATAAAGATAAGGCTTTAAGGGTATTTGCGGAGTTAACGGCAAAAGATGACAAATTATTCTGATAATAAGACAGCAAGTGTATTAAAAGCAGCATGGCTTATAGCTGTGGTGACAGTTTTTAGTAAACTTATCGGCTTTATAAGAGATGTTGTAATTGCAAATTATTACGGTACATCAATGGTATCAGATGCGTATTTTTATGCATATCAGATTCCGGCACTTGCGATTATTTTATTAGGCGGGGTAGGCGGACCTTTCCATAGTGCTACTGTTGCTGTTTTCTCAAAACTAATTCCAAATTTGAAAGAAAAGCCTGAAAATGAAGTAAAAAAATTATTTTCAACTTTTATGACAACAACTATTCTGTTTTTTACAGTTCTGGCTGTTTTGTGTTATTTCTTCGCTAATCCAATAATGAATTTAATTATTTCAGGCGGTAGTCCTGAACTTGTCCGGCTTGCGGCGGAGCATTTGAAAATCATGTCGCCGGTTTTGATTATAGGCGGAATTGTAGGGATATATTACGGCATATTGGTCACATATAGATTTTTTATGCTTCCCAATTTATCGCCGATTGTAATGAGTCTTGTTATTATAGCTATGGTTATGACTGCAAGAAATGATAATGCGGGTGTGGTATTGGCCTGGGCCACTACGATAGGTGCTGTTCTACAGCTTGTGTTGCAATATCCTAAAATTAGACAGCTTGGTTTTAAATTCAGACCAAATCTTGATGTATTTAATAATGTTCAATTTAAAAATATCTGTGAACTGTTATTTCCTGCCGTACTAAGTTCTACTGTCGGGCAGGTTCATATTTATGTTGATATGTTTTTTGCATCATCATTGAATGAAGGTGTTTGGACTGCAATAGGTTATGCAAACAGGGTTTTCCAATTCCCCGTCGGAATTCTTGTTACGGCGTTTTTGGTTCCGTTATTCCCGATTTTTTCAAGACTTGTGGCTGATAACGATATGCAAGGGATAAGAACATATTTTAATAAAGGTGTAGGTGTTTTGTTTTTTGGAGCTATACCAATAATTATAGGGATCTTGGTTCTTGGAATGGATGGTGTACGTTTAATATTTGAGCGCGGTGCGTTTGATGAGCGAGCTACATTTATGGTGACGGAAGCCTTATGGTTTTTGTCTTTTTCAATTATCCCGTATGTTTTTCGTGATAGTATAACCCGTGTTTATTATTCTTTTAATGATTCTGCGACACCTTTTGTCATTGCTTTTTCTTCAATTGTATTAAAAGTATTTTTAAATATTCTTTTGATAAATATTTTGCATTTTGGAATTGGCGGTATAACACTTTCAACATCACTTGTTACATTATTTAATGCTTGTATGCTTGGAATTCTGATATCTAAAAAGATTAAGCTGGATTATGGCAATCTATTTAGAAATCTTTTAAAAATGTGTGCCGCGGGTTTGATAACCTGTGTAATCTGCTTTATTACAGGTGCTGCTTTTGATAAGTTTATCATGTTACCTAAATATATATTTGAAATTATAAAAATCATAACTATAGGGTTTATTTGTCTGGGTTTATATAGTTGGTTAAATGTAATATTCAAAATGGATTATGCAAAAGAGTTATTTGAAAGATTGAAGGCGGGATTATGCAGATAAAAGAAGAAGAAAAGATTGTTGAGGTGCTTAAAAGCGGTGGAGTGATAGCATATGTTACGGATACAGTTTGGGGGTTAGGGTGTTTGCCTGATAATGAAAAAGCTGTCAAAAAAATTTATGATATAAAAAAACGCGAGCCGCAAAAACCTTTAATATTAATGTCAAATGAGGTTTATAATCTTTTGGACTATGTGCAGCCGCTGCCCAAAATTGCTTGCAAACTTATAAAAAAATATTTTCCCGGTGCGTTAACTTTAGTTGTAAAAAAAAGCAAGAATACACCTGACTTTATAACCTCGGGTATGGAAACTGTCGGTATAAGAGTTCCTGATAATGAAGTTTTTAAAAGAATTTGTGAAATAATTCCCGGACATGTACTTGCAACAACAAGTGCAAATCTTTCACATCAGCCGTCAGCTAAAAGTTATGAACAGGCTTTTGAAAATATGAACGGGCATGCTGATATTGTTATACCGGACTATGGATATAAATGTAAAGGTTTGGAATCAACAGTCTGTGGTGTGTGCGGTGATGATATAAAAATTTTCCGCCAGGGTGAGATTTACATTTCGTTAGATTAGGCAATTTTTCCTCAATGAAA
>CAYYAG010000030.1:12938-19148 GCA_964470005.1 uncultured Muribaculaceae bacterium | reverse complement strand
CCCATTTTGATACCAATCTTAACATCCTGCTGACATTTGACAACTAAGGAACAGGATCATATCCGCCGGGAGTTAAAGGATGACAGCGGCATATACGCTTTATTCCAAGCCAACCGCCTTTTACTACACCGTATTTTTGAATTGCCTGTTTCATATACTCTGAACACGTCGGATAAAACCTGCAAACCGGCGGGGTTAGATTGGATATTTTTTGGTAAATTGTTATTAAAAATGTAATAAACTTCTTAAACATTTTTTATTCCACAGCATAAGCTTCGCCAACAGTATCTATAGCTTCAACTTTAATATCCGTAATCAATTCGGAATAAGAAATTACAACAATTGTCGGGATATGGCGTTCCAAAAGCTGATACAGCGGAAGCCTTATACGCGGTGAGCACAATATAACAGGTTGTTTGCCGCAGGCCTGATGCGCACGCATCAGTGTTGTTGCTGTTGTTTCAATTAGCTCCTGCACCTGCATAGGGTTCAAAAGGAACATTGTACCTAATTCTGTCCTCTGGCAACTGTCATCAAGAACTTTTTCCCATTCCGGCGATAAAGTTAATGCATATAAAATCTTGTCATCTTGAACATTTGACAGGCATATTTGTCGGCCTAAAGCTGCCCTTAAACGCTCAGATAAGATATCCGGTTCTTTTGAAAATCTTGCATAATCGCAAAGTCTTTCAAATACAAATATAATATCTTTTATTGAAACCTTTTCTCTGATTAAGTTGACAAAAATCTTTCTCAAATCACTAGTAGAAATAATTGTCGGAACAAGATCATTAACAAGTGTCGGATCTTGAGATCTTACAAGTTCCATAAGCTTCAAGACATCTGTTTTCGTCATAACATCATCAACATGTTTTCTTACACACTCTTGCAGGTGCGTAACAATAACATCCGTAGAATCAACCGCAGTGACAGACCTTGCAGATTTTGCATCCTCAGCCGTTATCCAGTAGGCTTGAGTTTGATAGGTCGGATCAATACCAATAATAGCATCATCCGGCACTTCTTTTCTCATAGAATCCCATTGATCGGCAATTACCATTAATCTTCCGGGATATACGTAACCTGTCGCGACTGTATTACCGCGAATTGATATCATATATTCATTTGCATCAAGAGCTGATGAATCCATAATTCTTATGTTCGGAATAATATATCCGAGCTCATCCGTAACCCTTTGACGTAATGCTGCAATCTTTGCAAGTAACTGACCTTCCTGATCAGGATCCGCAATTACAAGCAGGTTTGAACCTACCTGCAAACTTAAAACATCCACTCCTAAACGTTCATACATCCTGTTCGGGTTAACCAGATCCTGCATATTCTGACGTACATTTTCCAATTGACCCAACTGGGACTGTACATCCGCATTGATAAGCACTGAAAATCCGGCAATACCAATGGCAATTGAAAACATTAAAAACGGAAACCACGGCAGACCTGTAATCGGCCCTGTTATTGCTAACAGCATCAAAAATCCGGACGCAAAGAAAAGTGAATACGGTTTATTTAAGATTTGACCAGCAACATCTGCACCTAATGATGAGCTTGCTGCTGAAGATCTTGTCATAAACACACCGGCGGCAATTGACATCAGCAATGAAGGAACCTGTGAGGCAAGACCGTCACCTATTGTTAATACGGTATATTTGGCAACAGCATCCTCTATTGACATCTGATTCATTAGACATCCGACACACAATCCCCCGACAATGTTAATAATTACAATAATGATACCCGCAATAGTATCACCTTTTACAAACTTCATGGCACCGTCCATTGAACCGAAAAGGTTTGATTCTCTCTGCAAATCCTCACGCTTTTTCGTAGCTTCTTCCGGTGAAATCAGCCCCGCATTAAAATCCGCATCAATCGTCATTTGCTTACCTGGCATAGCATCTAACGCAAACCTTGCCGCAACTTCCGCAATACGTTCCGCACCTTTTGTAATTACCAAAAATTGTACTACCGTAATAATCAGGAAGATTACACCTCCAACAACCATGTTTCCGCCGGTTACGAATGTTCCGAATGCATGGATAACTTCTCCCGCTTCACCTTTTGCAAGAATTAAACGCGTTGACGCAATTGATAATACAAGCCTAAACATAGTGCCTATAAGAATAATTGACGGAAATGCCGCTAATTCAAGCGTTTTTTGCACATATAGTGCTATCATTAAAAGTACAATCCCAAGTGTGATGTTCAAGCTTATTGAAAAATTAATAACCCAGGTAGGCATCTCGACAAGCAGAATTAACAGCAAAGTCAATACAAAGATTGCCAGAAAAATTTCACTTATAGGATTACTGCTTGTACTACTTTGTGCCATTAAATTTCTTTCAAAGCCTCACTTATTATCGCCAATTGAGTATCAATTGTCGCATCGACCACTCCGTTTGTTGTTGTAACCACACATCCGCCTTCCATAACAGATTCATCAGGTATTACCATAATTTTCGCCTCCAGACCCATCTGTTCTGCCATCTGGGGAACTTCACTTTTCAGCATACTTACCTGAGATGGGTTTGCGCGCAAAGTTATTTTTGTTTCCTCTTTTGACAGCTCTTTCAGGATTTCCTTTACGCTTTCAATTAAAAGTTCCGGTGTCTGTGTTAATTCTTTTTTAATAATTTTTTTAGCAATATCAATGCTTATGGAGAGAATTTCCGGAGCGATTTTATCAAAAACTTCTTGTTTTGCATTAATAAATTCCCTAATTGAATCTCTTAATGCAGCAATATCATCTTTAGCCTGACTTAAGCCGGCCTGATAGCCCTCTTTTGCGGCAGCTTCGCGTATGGCGTCAGCTTCCTCCCTCGCCCTTGATATTAGATTCCTATCATCTATCCTTCTGAATCCCCTGCGTCTGTCTCCACGCCTGCGTTCATTGCGCTGCTTAAAGTCAATATTGTCAAGGTTGAACAAGTCGATAGTTTCATCATCGACTTTTTCATGTGCAGAAGCTTCCAGAGCGGTCTCCTGCTGCTCCTCCGGTTGATTTTTTTTCTTTTTAATAATCATGATTTAATATTATTATACACTATCTTGTATGTGGGTGGCAATAATGTTTGCAACTTTTGGAGCAACTTCATAATATTCACCTTCAAGAGCATTAAATACGAGGCGCTTTACCTTCATTCTCTCCGATTTTAACATATGTTCCAATTGTTGACGCTCTATCCCTTCTGTTACTTTTTGTAATTTTAAGACAATTTTACTCGGACTCAATTCTTGCGGTTTAGGTAAATTCGTTCTGATTTCGCTCAGGCACTTCAAAGCTGTTGAAACACCGACACGATTTTCCAAATCAGGCATTCCCATGTACTTGATAACTGTCTGGGCATCGTCAGGACTAAATTTATTTAAAATAGTTTGAACCTTCTCCTGCTTCATTCTTTGGAAAAGTAATGCAACAGTAGCCAGTTTCAGAATCTTAGGACTTGAGCCGCCCTGAACAGTTTTATCAACGGGAGAACCCTGAGTAGAACTTTGCGTCTGCCCTTCCGGTGCGTCTTGTTCTGCAGCAGCCTGTTCATCATTCATTTGCTGCATCATTGTATCAATATTAGATTGCTTGGAAGCCTGCTCCATTAAGCCCATATCAATAAGGCCCTTGTCCTTAAGCCCTGCAATAGCATCAAGATATGTTTTCTTAACATGGTGCTCAATTAGCTGCAAAATCTGATCCTGAGGAAGTCCCTGTTTGAAGGTTTGCTTCGCGATTTCAAATATAGTAAATGCTATTTTTTGCATTATAGGATCCCAAAACTCCTGTGGGAGTTTGGACCTTATTAAATCAACCGACTTGTGAAATGCCCATTCCGCAATAATCTGGGTAATCATCATTGCCTGATCAGCAGTAAAATTTGATTCTGTATCGTTATATAATGCTTCTCCGGCAAGAACAGAAAAATTCATCAGGGTATTTACAACGTATTGTTTTTCAGGATCTGTAAAATCCTGAGGCACAAGATCTTGAGCCTGTGCTGTTAAGTTTTGCGCAAATTCCTGATAATTAAACCCTTGTATTGCCATATGTTATCCTTGTTCTATCCAGCTCTTAATCTTTTCTGCTGCTTCTTCATCATCCACATCAGACATTTCTGCTGAAACATTTGCTAGTTGTTCAAGCAATTGACCTTCATCCTGCTGCGGGATAAATTCTCTTTGCTGCTGCTCAAGAAGATTCTGGGCAAGCTCGCTCTGTCTTTCCGTCAATTGGGCAGCCCGTGAAGAAATATCACTTAACTGCTTATCTTGTTCCGCAGTTTTTTGTCTTAACTGTTCTACTTCACGTCTGTTAGCTTCCTGAACTTGTTTAACTCTGTCAGATACAACTTTAAATAATATCAGCAATCCTGCGCCGCTTAGAGCAATTGCAAGCCACCATGGATTACCGGTTTCATCAGGTTTCGGAAGGTTAACCGGTCTGTCTGAAGCCAGATAAGGATCTGTTGAATCTGAAAATGCAATTGAAACATTTTCCGGATTAACTTTTGGACTTGCGGCATGTGCTATCAATTCCTTTAACTCCTCAAGCGTTGTATTTGAAGGAATTGCAGATTTTTCGAGTGTTACCGCAATAGAAATTTCTTCTACAACACCCGGTTTTATATATTCATTTGTTTGGGTTTTAGTAACTCCGTATTGAGTTTCAGTAGCAGAACGTGAATAACTTCTATTCTGAGATGAATCAGAACCTCCCTGCGGTAAACCGTTTGGCAGATAGACGCTGACTGCGCTTACGCTCCTGTTAGAGTCCTGTGTCTGATCCCCCAAGCCTTCTGTAAAATTTTGTTCTGTAACTGCAGTTTTTCTGGTAGGATCATATTCTATTGTGAATCTTTCAACAGGAGCCTGACGTAAAAATGTGCTTACTGTTACAACATAATTACCTTTGCCTATAAGTCTGTCCAACTGGGTGGCGACTTTTTGCTGCATATATTTATCATTCTCCTGTATCTTTTCAAGCATTTCGTCTTCCGCATCAATAATACTTGAGTAGACATTACCGTTTGTATCAGTTATTGCAACATTTTCAGCAGTCAAACCGGTTACGCTGCCCAATAAAAGATTTGTAATTGCTTTCACTTTTAATTGATCAAGTTTATCTCCTGCCGGAATTGTAATTTGAACAGTCGCTGTAACAGGTTTTTGCATAGATGTAAACATTGTCTGTTCCGGTATTGATATAAATACAGAAGCATTCTCTATCGGCGGAATTTTTCGGATTAGTCTTGAAAGCTCGCCGTTAATTGCTCTTGCTAGACGTATCCTTTTGTCTTCTTTGGTAGATGTAAAATCGCCTTTATCAAAAATTTCCAACCCTACATTTTGATCCATAAGACCGCTTTTAACAATTGCTAAAAGCGCCGCATCTTTCTGGGACTGTGTATATTGTTTTAAATATACAGTTGATTTTGTACCATCAAGCTTACGGCTGGCATTAATACCTTCTCTTGCAAGCAGTGCCTGAATTTCTATGGCCTTACCTAAATTATCAGTTGTTAGAAGGTCAAGTTCTTCCTTGATTACTTTTTCACTCACAACCCTTGCCGCGCCACTGCTGCTTTTTGTAGAGCTTACTATGCCTATTGTAATAAATAATGCCAAAAGTAGTACAATACCGCCTATAATCCCATATAATAAAGGTTTGTTTTCAAGAAGTTTTTGAAAGTCCATTTCCGTCCCACTAATTAACTAACATTATTCTACACCTGAATCTGCATAACTTTGTCATACGCTTGAATGACTTTTCCAACCAGTTGAGTTGCTACGTTAACACTAATCTCTGATTTTGCCATTGCAGTCATAACATCGTGAATATCAACATTACCATTGCCGGACATAGCATCTTTTAATAAATTATCCGGTGCATTTAGTTCAGCATTGAAATTTTCAAGCAGACCTGACATGACTTGCTTAAAATCAGGCGAGCTGTTGGATTCTACTCTGCTCATACGGGCAGACGGAATACCATTCATTCCTGTATCAAGTTTTGTATGCTGTATTCTCCCTGCCAAGTCATAACGAGGATAAAAACTATTATACATTTGTCCTGCCTTTCTTTCTATATTCTAACGTAAATTTAAGTAATATCTTTAACTTTACATGTATAAATCATCCGTTCAATGGATACAAAACAGACAATTTCATACAAATTATTTAATGATTTTTACTAAAAAGTCA
>CAYYAG010000030.1:7841-12838 GCA_964470005.1 uncultured Muribaculaceae bacterium | reverse complement strand
ATAAATCTTTTACACAAAATGCAGATAAAATTATGTCCCCAAATATACATTGTTGCATCTTTACAGCGATCTTGCCCCGCTTGAATTATAGCATTCTGCTCTGCATGAATTGAACGGCAGGTTTCATATCTTGTACCTGATGGAATATTATTTTTTATCCTATGGCATTCTCCACGCTCATAGCACGATTCAACCTTGGAGGGGGTACCATTGTATCCTGTTGCCTTAATCTTTTTGTCTTCGCCGACAATGACCGCACCTACCTGGGCCCTTATACAGTTTGATCTGCTGGCACATGTTTTTGCCAAATCCAAAAAATAATCATCCCAAGCCTTTATTTCCATAAAACCTCTTAATACTTATGATTTCTTATGCCCGTCATAATCATTGCAACACCGTAATGATCCGCAAGGTCTATTATATCTTTATCTTTATTTGAGCCGCCGGGTTGAATAATTAGACCTATTCTTCCCTGTACCGCCGCATAGATCGCATCTTGAGAATAAATAATTCCGTCTGTTGCAATCACGGCATCTTTTGAACCGTCACAGGCAATTTTTAAAGCAGACTCAATTGCTGACGCAGAGTTTGTTTCATTCTTTGCGATTCCGAGCGTTGCAAAGTCTTTTGCAACCAATGCGGAATCTGTACTTGTATGTTTTATTACCTTCCAGGCAAATATTGCATCTTCAATCTGCTCAGTTGTCGGTTTGGTTTTTGTCACAACTTTGAATAAATCTTTATCCAGTTCACTGCTATTTTTATCCTGTATTAAAACACCAAACGGAGTTATCTTTATTTCTTCCATACACATATTACGAAAATTTTTCAGCGGAGTGTTTAACTTAACAAGCTTTATACCGGAATTTTCTTTCATCAGATTTAATGCTTTAGGGTGAAAATCCGGAGCCATTATGACCTTAACCCCCATTGAGTTGACATGTTTGGCTGTTTCGTAATCCACTGGCTGTGAAAAACCTATTGTGCCATAAAAAGCACTCACAGGGTCACAATCAAATGCTTTATTATATGCATCCTCTATTGTCCGGCCAAGAGCCACACCACAACAAGATGCATGTTTCATTATAGCTACAGCATTTACGTCAAAGAATTCACTCAATATATCAGCTATTCCATATAAGTTAAGAATATTATCATAACTCAGTTCTTTATCAAAAAGAACTTCATAATCTGCCAATTCTTCACATGAATATAGACTGGCAGCCTGATGAGGATTTTCCCCGTATTTTAACTCTCTTAATTTGCCAAACTTAAATTCTTTCATATCCAGCCCTCAAATTGTTTTTATAATAGCATAAAATCCGAATCTTATCAATTACATTGCATATTATTAAGCCTTATAACTAATTTTCTTGAATTATTTTTATGTTTTGATTACAATTAACGTTGTTCAGAATAAAAGAGGAAATTATGGCTAATAATAGAATGACTGAAGGTGTCGGAAAAAAAATAGTTGAAGCGTTGAAAATGCAATCAGATATTGAAATTACGCCTATGCAAGAATCTTCTGTATACAACTTTGATACAGAACCTGAGATTGAAGCATCATCACCAACTATCGTTGAACAAGAAAATATTCAAACTGAGTTTCACTTTGATGAAGAACCTCAAGATGATTTTTCGTCTTTTACAGAACAGCCTGTAATAAAACCTGAACCTTTACCTCAAATTAAGACCCAAAAAACTTTTGTCAACTCTGAACTTGATGATTTTGAAATTCCGTCTAACGTAGCAGTTTTGAAACAACTTATTACAAAACTGCCGGCAGGGGTTACCAAACAAACCGGTGCTATGATTATTAAACAGACAATGGAAGCACTCGGAATTTCTATGAAAAGCGTTTTGCAAGAGGCTCAGCAGGTTCAGGAGGGATTAAATAACTCATCTCGTGAATGCCAGGCATCTATTATGGAATACAAAAAACAAATCGGAATTTTGGAAAAACAGGCACAAAAATATCAAAGACAATACGCTGCATTAAACGATATCATAAGCTTATTTATTCAGGCTAATATTTAAATGCCAGTTGTATATTTTTGTCTCTCATTGCCGCACAGGATTCTATCTCTGTCGTAACCATATCAAGTCTTGCCTTGTACTGGTTCATCTGCTGAACTAAACGTTTTTCCAGCACTTGTAATTTCGCCTGCCGCTGCTGCAACATCTTAGCCATAGGAGAATCCGGATCAGTATAATCCGTCCCTACCTGCATTAAATCACTTACTGATTGGGATAAATTCATCTGTGCTTGAGTCACTAACTGGATTTTGTACTCTAAATCCAATTTCTGTGACCACAACATTGTCAATCTTATTGTTGAGTTAATTAATCCCATTTTTTTACCTTCTATCTGGTTTCGTTAAGTTTTTTCCCTTTTAAGAAATTATGTTCGTTATTTTCTGCAATTAATTGTTCCATCTTGTGAAGCTGATGACGGTGATAATTTAATCTATATTGTGCCATTTTCAACTTCTTTTTCATTGTCAGAAAATCTTTTAATCCCTCTACTATTGAATTAGAGAAAGATTTTAAAGGGTTTTTTCTTATCAGGAAGTTTTTTGAATATATCAAGAAATCTATCAATCTTTTTATATTCATCTCTAAAGTTTCTCGAAGCATATTACTCCTTTACACTTTAGACCTACAACTATATAAAAACGTGTTGCTCCAAATAATTGCCATATTTTGTAAGCCTTTGTAACATGTCTTAATCTTTGTAAATCTAAAAAGTACCAGACAAGAAGGCAAAACCTCCTTATAATATTATACGGCAAAAAATCAAAAAACTTTAATTATAAGTTTTGAATAGCTTTACTGTCGCTTTCAATAGATTCTTTAAGCATCTTTTTAACGACATCACCTTGAGTATCAAGCATTTTACACACAGTTTCAATGTTTCTGACTTTATTAGAAAGTATTGTGTCTGCATTTGTTGTAATATTACCGGAAACATTTTGATAAGCCGCTAAGGCAGCGGATGTTGTACCCTGCATAAGGTTACCCATAACAAGTGCCGGCAAACCGTATTCACCCAGATACGGCGCAACAGATTGCATAATGCCGCCCCACCCTGAAATACAACTGGCAAGGGGCAGTACAATACTTTGTCCTATGCCAAAGCTGCTTGCTCCGCCAACACCATAGGCAGCGGCAGTAGCCACATCTGCCAGACTTCCAAGACTGGACGCATAACCGGTTGCCGTTCCCCATCCGGTGATACCTGCGGCACCGCCTGTAGAATATCCGCTTAAACCCCAAGATACAGGAGCAGCGCCACTTGGAAAACCGGAATAACTATATAAAGAATTTAACCCGTATGATGAACCGCTTACCAGACTTGAATAATATGACGTTCCAGGTATGCTCATAGATTCAGATGCCCCAAAAACAGTAGCAAATGATGACGGAGCAAATAAGCTTGCCAAGTTATATAAAAATCCGCCTGTGGAACCGAAACCGGTACCCAAACCGCTTCCCGAAACTGTTAAGTCACGCAATTGATCATATGTTTCAAATAGTTGTGCTTTTGCCTCACTATTTGCTGAACCATATTTGTTTGCGATTACCAAATAACTATCATTTTTGTACGACATCTTAACCTCTTAATTATTCAAATGTCTTGAACGTTGATTCAATATTCTTTTCAATAACTTTTTGAACAGCTTCCATTTCAGTTTGAAGAGCCTCTTGTTCGGTATCAAGTTGACGAAGTTTTAACTCAAGAGTTCTATCCTGTTGTTGAATCTGTTCTGTTTTAGCATTTATATCTGCTATTGCTTTTTCATAAAGCTGCATCTCATAATTATATTGATTCATTGCATCATTATATGCATCTTCATCCGTAACAGTTTCCGTATTCAACGATAGTACCGCTGTTGAATTTTCAAATCTTATGCTATATGGACGCCCATTCTCGTCCACATCAACAAATGCTTTTTCTTGTTGTACAACTCTTGTTGAAATATCCTCTGCATAATACTGAGTTAATGCGGATTGGTTTTCAGTAGGCTTAGTCGAGTCAAGCGCACTAAGTGCCGTACTTCTTAAATCATCACCGCAGGCATAATATGTTCTACCTTGGTATTCCCATGTATAAATATCACTCGTATCAGCCTGTGCAAAAGCAGAATCCGGGAATTGTGAACAAATTTCATTATAAGCAGCTTCTTGTACCGGATCCGTCGGATCATAGACACTAACTTCACAGTTGCCGACATATGTTGGGACGTCATAATCTATATGATATTCATTTGCAGTTGTTCCTGCCAAAGCGTTCTCTAAATCAGTCTTTGTTGTGAAGTGAATTGAACCATCTGAATCCGTATATGTATATATGTTATTCAGGTCTTCATCTGCCAGATCAGAATATTCCTGTATAAGTGTTTCATAAACTTCTTTCTGTTCTTCATTGTCAGGATCATACTGCGTTGCCTGACTGCCGTTTACTGTATATGTACTGGTAGTCGAATCATAGGTAACATCGCTAAGTGACCCCTGCACTGCGCTGTCGCTTAGTGATACTTGAGGATTAGCTTTGGTGCTTTGAACCCCGGTGTAAATATCAGCATAGTGATAATGTGTAACCAAATAGTTATAACCATCCGGATCATTAGACAACGCGGTCATGTCTGTAATAACTTCTGACACTGAACCATCTTCATAAGAATATTGAAGTGTTGTATAATCCTGCGTACTTGGGGCTGTTGGAACGTCTAATGCTAAAAGCTCGTTAAACGTATTTGCACTCTGATTTGCAAGCGCTGTACGTGCCTGGTTAATCTGTTGTCCTTCATATTCAACGTTAGATTTTCTAGCTGTTAATGCTAAATATCTGGCTTGTGATGCTGCCATACCCATAGATTTAGTCTCCTATATTTATACTACTACATTTATACTCATAATGATTATTTTGCAAAAGTCAATATAATCTATAAAAATTATACGGCATATATTAAGATATATATACAAAAAATATG
>CAYYAG010000030.1:0-7741 GCA_964470005.1 uncultured Muribaculaceae bacterium | reverse complement strand
CTTCCTTATGATAAGGTCTAACTTTAATAGCATATCCATTGCTTACACGATTACCGTCCTTATCGGTAAATGTAAATACACATATGTCTTTGCCAAACTGATTTATACCTGACAGTCCATTCGTATCAACCAAATAACTGTTTTCATCGTACGTATATTGCGACCAGGTGCGGCATCCTTTTTAAGTATCTTAATACAATTTTAAACATACTGAAGGATTATGTTAAGTAATAAATAAGCACCCTTTCGGGTGCCTTTTTAAATCTATTCTTCAGGAGATGCTTCCTCTTTCGGTTCTTTAACCGTTAAAGCAATCCGCTTATCCGTTGGGTTAAACTTCAAAATATAAGTTTGAATTTTGTCGCCCACATTGAAAATGCTTTTGGTTTCATTTTGAAGGTCAGCAAGTTCTGCATGCGGAAGCAATGCTTCAACCCCCGGGAATACCTCTACAAAAGCGCCGAAGTGTTTAATTCTTGTAATTGTGCCTTCAACTTTGTCGCCTTCTTTAATTTGTTTTTCAGCTTCAAGCCATGGATCCGGCTCAAGATTCTTCAAGCTTAAAGAAACACGCTGCTTGTCATGGTCAACGGCAATAACTTCAACATCAATCTTATCACCGACTTTCAAAATATCAGTCGGATGATCAATCCAGCGCCATGACAATTGTGACAGAGGCAAAAGGCCATCAATTCCGCCAAGATCAATGAACGCACCAAAATCTGTAATCCTCACAACATCACCTTTAACAATTTGACCTGGTTCAATTTGGGAGAATACATTTTTTCTTGCTTCTACAACGCTGTCATCATAAACCTTTTTATTAGAAAGAATAAAGTTATTCTGCTGGTTGTCAAGTGTAAGAATTTTCAATTCAATCTTGCTTCCTACTTCCAATTCGGTTTCTTTTACCCTCAACTGAGAGGACGGAACAAATCCTCTTACGCTGGATATTTCAACCAGTAAGCCGCCTTTAACAATACTTACTACAGTACCCAAAATTGTCTCATCGGCTGCTTTTGCCTTTTCAAGTTCTTTCCAAGCATATGCAAAATCAACTTTCTTTTTAGAGAGTAGAAATTTTCCGTCTTCATCTTCTTCTTTTATAATCAAGAACTCATATTCCTTACCCTTTTCAAACTTTTCTTCAATATTTTCATCTTTGTCAACAGCTTCACGAGTCGGCACAACCGCAATAGTCTTTGATCCGATATCTACCATAACCCCCTGGCTGTCATAACCGCAAACAATACCTTTTACTAAATCACCTTTTTGAAAATTATAATCATACTTCTTCAATAATTCTTCAAAATCTAAATCTATATTCTTACTCTTTGATACCATATTTCCCCCGTATTTACGTACTTTGCATAATAATTTTAACAAATTTTGGTCAACCTGTAAAGTTTTTGTAATATTGTTTAACATTTATAAACATTTTAAATACTTCCCAAAAAGCGTTTAAGAGTTTTCACATATTTATTATCAACCTTTTTAAGTTCACTAACAGACACAAAATTATCACCAAGGGTATATTTTTGTATTATACCATCACTTGTACGGTAGTTATATCTTTTCATAGGTAATGGCAGATTAATCTGGCAATCGGATACGACATGCATACCTCTTGCATCTCCTAAACTAAGGCGTGCCTTATTCATAAACGTCTTGTTAAGTCTTTCTATTTTTAACATAATACTTTCTCCTTTAAAATGATTAAAACCTGAAAAAACATTTTTTGTTAAAATATAGAATTCTTCTTAATAAATCTTAAAAGGGTTTTTATTATGATTTTAGCGATTTAATCAAGTCATTTATGGTATTTTCCTGAGCAGTAATTTCGTCTATTCTCAATTTAGTCTGCTCAATCAGCTCTTTAGGAGCATTTGCAACGAACTTCTCATTATTCATTCTAGCAGACAGGGATGTTTTTTCCGCAAGAAGTTTGTCCAACTTTTTCTGCTGGCGCTTGATTTCCTCGTTAAAATCAATGAGATTTTCCAGCGGAATAATAATTTTAGAGGCTGAAACAACTGCAGCAGCTGATCTTTTCGGTATGGAGGAAACATTATCATCCGCATATGAAATATTTTCAACCTTTGCCAGACGTTTTATATAAGATTCAATTGCTTCAAAGGTTGATTTTTCAGACTTGTCAGGTCTAATTATTATGTCACACTTCAATGTTGTCGGGATATTAAAGCTCTGGCGAACATTTCTCAACGATTTAATAGTTTCAAACACAAGCTCCATTTCCTTCGCTTCTTCTGAATATACGAGTTTATCGGCATATACTGGGAAATCAGCAAGCATAATTGCCTTAAATTGTTTTTCTTGCGGAATAAGCTGCCAAACTTTTTCCGTAATATGCGGCATGACAGGATGAAGCATTCTTAACGCCATATCAAGAACATATCTTAAGACACGCTGGGTATTCAATTTCAAATTGCTATCCTGTAATTGTATTTTTGCAATTTCTACATACCAGTCACAGTATTTATTCCAGAAGAAATCATACAAAATATGAGCATTTTCACCAATTCTAAAATTTGTCATATTTTCGTTAAATTCTTTTGCAGTATTATTCAATTCATTCAAAATCCATTTATCAGCAATGGTTAAGTTTGAAAAATCAATATCATTATTATCAACACCATCAAGGTTCATCAAGACAAATCTTGAGGCATTCCAGATTTTGTTTGCGAAGTTTCTGCCGTACTCAAATCTTTCATCGCTGATTTTAATATCCTGACCACCGTATGTACAAAGAGATGTCATAGTAAATCTCAAAGCATCTGAGCCGTATTTATCAATAATAACAACCGGATCAATAGTATTTCCTTTAGATTTTGACATTTTTTGACCTTTTTCATCACGTATCAGCCCGTGAATATAAACAGTGGAAAACGGAGCTTTTTTCGTAAATTCCAACCCCATAGTAATCATTCTGGCCACCCAGAAGAAAATTATGTCAAAACCTGTTACAAGAACGCTTGTAGGATAAAACTTTTTATAGTCGTCCGAATCAGTATTGGGCCATCCCATAGTAGAAAAAGGCCATAAACCTGATGAAAACCACGTATCCAACACATCACTGTCCTGCGTGTAGTGTTCCGGATCGGGATTTTCTTTTGCAACAACCATCTCACCGGTTTCATTGTGATAATACGCCGGAATTTGATGTCCCCACCACAATTGACGTGAAATACACCAGTCACGTATGTTTTCCATCCAGCCGAGATAATTTTTCTCCCAGCGCTCAGGAATAAACTTAATCCGGCCGTCTTTTACCGCTGCTATAGCTTCTTTAGCGAGCGGTTCCATTTTTACAAACCACTGCTCGGACAAAAGCGGTTCAATTGTTGTATTACAACGCTGGCATTTGCCCACGTTATGTTCATGATCCCTGGTTCTTAATAAAAAATTATTATAAGAAAGCATTCCAACAATCTTTTCACGTGCTTCATAGCGGTCAAGCCCATGAAATTCAGGCGGAACTTCGCCGCAAGCTTTCATCTTACCTTCTCCGTCAATAACCCAAACAGGCTGAAATCCGTGACGTTTTCCTACCTCAAAATCATTCGGGTCGTGTGCAGGTGTAATTTTAACGGCGCCGGTACCAAAGTTTTTGTCAACATACTCATCAGCAATAATCGGAATTTCTCTGCCCGAAAGCGGTATCACTACTGTTTTACCAATGAGTTCGGAATACTTATGATCTGACGGGTGGACAGCAACGGCAACATCACCAAACATCGTTTCTGGACGTGTAGTTGCAACAATAATAGCGCCTGATTCACCCTTAAGCGGATAAGATATCTCCCACAGATGCCCCTGCTCTGTTTCGTATTCAGTTTCCACATCCGAAATCGCAGACTGGCAGCGGGGACACCAGTTTACAATATAAGCACCTTTATAAATCAAACCTTTTTCATACAATCTTACAAAGACTTCTTTAACCGCATCAGAGCAACCCTTATCAAAGGTAAATCTTTCTCTGGAGCGATCAAAAGATGCACCCAAACGTTTACACTGGTCTAAAATAGCTGATTTATGTTTATTTGCCCAATCCCATGTTTCTTCCAAAAATTTTTCTCTACCCAAATCTTTTCTATTAAGGCCTTTTTCACGTAATTTTTTTTCAACCACATTTTGTGTTGCTATACCGGCATGATCCGTGCCCGGAAGCCATAAAGCTTCATAGCCGCTCATTCTGTGATAGCGGATTAATATGTCCTGCAAAGTTTCATCCAGTGCATGTCCCATATGAAGAACACCCGTTACATTTGGGGGTGGGATTACAATAGAATAAGCCGGTTTTTTACTCTTTGCATCGGCTTTAAACATCTCATTATTCTCCCAGAACTTATATACTTCTTCTTCTGTGGATTTTGCATCATATACAGTAGGTAAATCTTCTATTTTAACTTTGGTTTCTAACATATTTAGTCCTTTCCCGTAATTATAGGATAACACAAAAACATAAAAAAAAGACCGCCAAGGCGGTCTTTTTTTATTACTTAAATATCAAGGATTATGCATTGGCTAATGAGCCTGCAATAATTTCCATTTCTTCCAATGATGCATAAACAGCGTGACAACCGCAGTCAACATAAAGGATTTGGCCAGTCGTACCTGTTGACAAGTCAGATGCTAAATATAAGCCTGCTTTACCCACATCTTCCAACGCAACATTACGGTTAAGCGGGGATTTTGCAACAGCGGCTTTTAGCATTTTATCAAAGCCTGAGATACCTTTTGCGGCAAGAGTTTTAACTGCTCCGGCAGAAATACAGTTAACTCTGACACCTTTTTTACCCAAATCTGCTGCCAGATACCTCATTGATGATTCAAGCGCAGCTTTTGCAACACCCATTACGTTATAGTTTGCAACAACATACTCTGAGCCTAAATATGTTAAAGCAAAAATTGAGCCGCCTTCATTCATGATATTTTCGACATTTCTGCAAATTGACACTAATGAATAAGCACTTACACCCATTGCCAGATTCCAACCGTCATGAGATGTGTCAATGAATCTGCCCTGCAAATCTTCTTTGGCAGCAAATGCAACGGCATGAACAACAAAATCCAATTTGCCGTAAACTCTTTCACATTCGGCAACCACCGCTTTAATTTCATCCTCTTTTGTAACATCACAACTCATAATGACTTTTGCATTCATATCTTCTGCAAGCGGCCTTACGCGTTTTTCCATAACTTCACCCGCATAAGTAAAAGCAATATCCGCCCCTGCTTCAAATAGCTGGCGGGCAATGGCATAAGCTATACCATGCGTGTTTGAAACTCCAAAAATAAGACCTTTTTTGCCTTCCATTAATTTCATAAATAATTCTCCTTCTTAGATACAAATATTTTAATATCTAAATTCTATCAAAAATAAAAATTTAAAGCAAATTTATAACCATGTTAACAATTGTAACAACATGCCAACAAGCTGAAATCAAGGCTCCTCGTACGTTTTTATATATTTAAGCGAGTTTATAAACACGAGAGAGCTATGGGCATAAGCGGCTTAGGACAATTGAATAAAACCGATTTGCAAAAAATTCTGGCACAGCGTAATGGCAGTGCCCGTGTTTCAACGTCTACGCAAAATATTAATATGACCCGTAATGGCTCAATTTTTAACATGATACGTTCAGGTCAAACTACAAATACCGTTTCTGCCCAACAATCCGGTAGCTCGTCGACAACTTCAAGTAATACAACTTCTGTCAATAGTGAGGAATATTCAGTATCTTCAGGGCAATCTGCGGCTTCAAGTGCCGAAGCAAGTTCCGTAGATACGCAATCCGGGACACAGGAAACAGAAAAAAATACTCAAGAGATAAAAAGTCTAAGCAGTGAAACAAAAAAATTATCAAAAACTACCAAAAACGATGAAAAAACAATGCAAAAAACATTGAAGAATAATCAACGAGAGGTAGAGAAAAACAATAAAGAAATTCAAAAAATGGCCCAAAATATTGAGGCAGAAAGTACCTCAATTGATTCAATTATTTCCGAAATGGAAACCTTATCCGCGGAACAAGAGGCAAATCAATACAGCTCTTATTCTTTGAGCCTTGCAGGGGATGAATCAGAATCCAGTACAAGCGGGGGCTCGGGTGACACAGAAAGTAAACTTCAGTCTCTCAGCTCAAAAATGAACTCGAAAACAGTCAAAATAAGCTCATACAACAGCAAAATAACCAAACTGCAAACTAAAAATAGTAAAGCAATAAAAACAATGAATAGGGTAAGCAAAAAATACCAGAAAACTGTTGCAAAGACACAGGCAAAGATTGAAGATAATCAATCCACTACTGATAAAATAATGAATGTGGCAAATAAAGTCGGTGAGATTGCGCAATACACAACTTATGCCGGACAAGGCGTTCAACTGATAGGTAAAGGCATGCGCGTGCTCGGTCAAGCCTTATTGAGTAACCCGTATACTGCTGCAGCCGGTGGCACTTTAATTAGCGCAAGTGTTCCTGTAGAATCTACAGGCAAGACCGTTGAAACTATTGGTAACTATGGTTCCACAGCTGCATCACTTACAAAAGCCGCATGTTCTGCTGCCGATGGCGACATTGCAGGTGCCTTTACTAATGTTGCATCTGCTATTATGACGGCGAATTCAGCAGTACAAGGCACAAAAGAAATGATGTCCGGTTTTGAAGGCATCAAGGAACAGGCAACTCAGGCTATGCAAAAAGGTCTTGAAAAACAGGCTGCAAATCAATTAGCCAAAGGAAATATGGGTCAAAGCTTGCAAGAAGCTGGATTAAGTAAAAGTCAAATAAAAAATATAGCTCAAAATGAAACAGCCGGCACTATGGCAGGACAAACAATGGATTCAATGAAAGCCAGCATAAATGGAGACAACGGATTAGTAAATAATGCTATACAATCCGGACAAAATACAGCAACAAGTCTTGCGGAAACAGGAGCACAAACGGCGTCTTCTGCAATGAAATCAGCACAGAATTCTAAAGTTATGGCATATATGCAAAAAGCCGCAAGCAGTTTACAAACCGCCGGCTCTATAATTAGCCAGTACCAGCAGTCACAAAGTACAGGTGAAACCTCCACTTCAAATAAAAGCGCATATCAGAACTGGGCAAGACTTAACAGAATAAAGTCTAGTAATATTATCATGGGTAGATACGCTGCTTAATAAAAAAACCATGAAATTTTACAATAAGCATAAAAAGACCAACCATAAAGGTTGGTCTTTTTGTTAATTAAGCTCTTACTACTTCATTGAAATATTATTATTAACTTCTTCCAATAATATATTCATATATAGTAGTTTGTTTGCTGTTGCCCTATCCAGATTGATAAACTCTGCACCTGCCCTAACATCTGTAGCTGTTACGATTTTTACATCCGCATTGATATCCAAATCACCATAGGAAATCTGTACAGGTACTATATCTCCGACTTTGAGCTGTTTGTGGTGTCTTACAGCTATACCGCCTCTTGATATATCCAATAAGGAATCTATTTGTGTATTTTGCTGTAATTCTACCGGATTACGATTGCCTGCAACTTCAAACCTCATATATTGACGTTTATCTATTGAAGGAAGATCTTCGCTAAGTACGTTGCGTTGGATATAGGTTTCTTTACCTGAATCTCTGTCGTAATACGGATTATCATCATCAGAGTCTGTGTCTGTGTCAATATCTGAGTCACTATCGTTATCAGTATCCGTGTCAGTATCGGTATC
>CAYYAG010000029.1:0-19307 GCA_964470005.1 uncultured Muribaculaceae bacterium | reverse complement strand
TACAATACATGTATGTTTACTGGTATTGTAGAAGAAACAGGAGTTTTAAAAAGTATCACCGGTTCTGTGATTACAATACAGTGCCGGAAAGTACTTGAAAATACAAAAATCGGCGACAGTATTGCAATCAACGGCTGCTGTCAGACGGTTGTATCAATGACGCCGGACAGTTTTTCAGCAAATGTCAGCCAGGAAACTTTTAATGTGACTAATTTTAAAAACCTGAAAACAGGCGATGTTGTAAATCTTGAATGTGCCCTTACACCTTCAACTCGAATGAGCGGTCATATTGTTCAGGGACATGTCGATATGACGGCAAAATATCTCGGAAATATGACATTTGAAGTTCCAGATAGCAAATATATTGTCTACAAAGGATCCGTTGCTGTAAACGGGGTCAGCCTTACAGTTTCAAAGCTTGACAGAAATGTTTTTTCTGTTGCCATAATTCCGCATACACTTGAAAATACTAATTTGAAAAATTTAAAAGCAGGTGACCTTGTTAATATAGAAACAGATATCTTAGGCAGATATGTTGAAAAATTTTTATCAACGGGGCATAATAGAATTGATGAAAACTTTTTGATTGAAAACGGGTTTATGTAATATGGATAATTTTAAATTTGATAGCATAGAAGATGCGATAAAAGATTTTAAAGCCGGTAAAATGCTTATTGTAGCCGACGATGAGGATCGCGAAAATGAAGGTGATTTGATTTGTTCCGGCCAAATGGTTACACCCGAGATTATAAATTTTATGGCAAATGAAGCAAAAGGACTTGTTTGCCTTGCGATTTCGCAGGAAATTGCGGAAAAATTAGATTTGCCGCAAATGGTTGAACAAAATACCGAAGGTATGAAAACAGCTTTTACTGTAAGTATTGATGCTGCTGAAAAATATGGTGTAACAACCGGAATTTCAGCATTTGACAGGGCAAAAACTATAGAAGTTGCTCTGGCACCGGATGCTGTTCCGTCTGATTTGAGACGTCCGGGGCATTTATTCCCTTGTGTGTCAAGACCGTGCGGTGTTTTACAAAGAACAGGTCATACAGAAGCGGTTGTAGATCTTGCAAAGTTATGCGGGCATGTTGCAGCCGGTTCGATGTGTGAAATTATGAATGATGACGGGCACATGATGCGCCGCGATGATTTGAGAAAATTCGCGGATAAGCATGGAATCAAATTTATTTCGGTTGCTGAACTCATTGCATACAGATTAAAAACCGAAAGGATTGTAACACGTGAGGCAGAAGCTTTTTTACCTACTCAGTATGGTGAATTTACAATTTACGGATACAGAAACAACCTTACCGGTATAGAATATGCTGCACTTGTAAAAGATGACGGCAGTGATAAAATTCCTGCAATAAGAGTTCATAGCGAATGCTTGACCGGTGATATATTTCATAGTTTGAAATGTGATTGTAATTCACAGCTTCATGGTGCGATGAGTTATATTAATGACTACGGAAAAGGTGCAGTTATTTATATGCGTGGTCATGAAGGAAGGGGTATTGGTCTGGTCAATAAAATTAAAGCCTATAAATTGCAGGACTGCGGTCAGGATACAATAGAAGCGAATCATTCTCTCGGCTTTAAATCGGATTTGCGTAATTACGGAGATGGCGCGCAAATTATTCTTGATATAGGGTTCACAACTTTTAATCTTATTACGAATAACCCGAAAAAGATTGTAGCCCTCAAAGGCTATGGACTAAATGTTAATGACTTAATCAAATTGACACCTGAAATTAACAGTTATAATAAAAAATATATGGAAACTAAAAAATATAAAATGCATCATATGCTGTAAGGACGGTTATGACAGAATATAGAGCAAAACAGTTATTAGAAGAAGATTATAAAGGTTTTGAGCCGGTATATGAAGATTTTAGAATGCGTGCGACAACGGATTATAGCTTTGAGCTTGAACCTTTAACTTTTGATGACTTTGTTGATTCCGTAAAAAAAGAGCTTATAAAATGTATTGTGTTACTTGAAGATGGAATTCCTACGGCATTTTTGGTGTATACAACAATGATTTCGGAAGCAGTAGAGCTTAATATAATTCACGCACTGAATATGGAAAACTTCCTCATCAGGAGTAAATATTTGATTGAAGAGTTTTTAAATGAAACCCAAAAGGAAAGAAAGAATAAGGTTGTTTGTTACCCTATGCTTGGCGCTCAGAAAACTTTAATAGGTGAGATTGCACGTTTTGGGTTTAAATTTGTCGGAATAGCGGTAATGCGTTTTTTAATGAACGGTACAAATTCCCGTGAGATTTTAAAAATGACACAGCTGAGGAATTTGCCGAGCTGCTACAGTGTGATTTCATGGGATGAAAAATATTTTAATGAGGCAATACATATTGTTCATGAAGCGTTTGAAACAAGTGCGGACGCGTTGTTTGATCCAAGGTTTCAAACTCTTGACGGAACATATGATATTTTGACGAAAATTACAAAAGATGTATATGCGGAATTTTTACCTGAAGCTTCCAGTATTTTGATGTGTGATAATAATCCGGTAGGTTTTTGTTTTATGAACTTAACCGGCGGACAGATTGTAAATATTCCGATTGTTGGTATCAAAAAAGAGCATCAAGGCCGTGGGCTGTCTAAGATGATGCTTAAATATTCAATGGATAAGATTATAAGTTTGGTTGAAAATGCGGAGCGTCCTATAACTGAAATTAATACCTGTACTGAAACAAATAACTTTCAGGCGCTCAAAATGTATAGACATTTAGGGTTCAAAGAGGATTACAGCTATCCGCAGTCTTATTTACCTATTAAAAAATAGACTTTTTGCGAAAAATCATTTAAAATAGGTATATGAATAACTTTGATTTAGGACGTATGCTGATGAATTTTACAAATGCACAATTGTTTGTGAATCGTCAAACATCTGTGAATTCTCAGCATATAGCGGAAAGTTTTTCACAAAATGTACAGCAGAATATTACTGCACAAACAGCGTCAAATACTGCTAACCTGCAGATGAATACATTACAAAGTATGGATATGGCTGTTTACGCAAAAGAGATTATGCAGCTTCCCCGGAATTTGAATGAATTTATCTATATGATTCAAAAAGGTATGTCACAGTTGCAGTTTAACCAGATGTTTTCACAGCAGATTGCAGCACAAAAAAATGCATTATCACAGATGCAGGCTCAGATTTTAGCACAGTTACAGGGTTTGAATACAACCGGTCAAATTCAAACAATTATACAGGCGCAATTAGCTACCCAGCTTCAATCTTCCATAAAAAATCTTACATTGTCGCCAAATGGTATGTTAAATTTGTCATTGATAGCTCAAATGATTCAAACAAACGGGAAAGAGGCTGTCACAAAGTTAATAGCGGCAATGGCGGCATCTTCAAAGCAGGGTGTGACTGATTTAAGTCAAATTAAAGAAATGGCGAGACTTATAAACAACAGTATGGCAACTGCAGCGCAGAATGACCCTGCTCAAACATTGAAAGTTTTACTGCTTTTGTATTTACCCTGGCTTCCTTTGGAGGAAGGTGTCGGGTTTGACCTGGATATAGAAACTACAGAAGAAAATGACGAAAGCGACAGCATTTTGACTATAACAATTTCTACTGTAAATTATGGAACAGTTGTTGCAACACTTGTTTTAGAAACCTCAAACTCCGTACATGTATCTATTGAGTGTTCAAAAGATTTTCCGAAAGATGAGCTTTTAATAAGAATACAGGGGGACGAGAAGCATTATTCCATGAACTCGGTTATTACTTTCAGTCCGCGTGAGGCAAAATCAGAAGAAGCAGTTGCGAAAGCAAAAATTAATATGTCCCAAACAACAGAAATTAATCCTTTTATGCTTTTGATGGCGCATACAATTATTCGTCATACAATAGAAATTGACAATAATAAATCTATAGGTATTACAAGCCACATTGATTAATAATTTTTTTTAAATTATAATTTTCTTGTAATTTTACGATAAAAGGAGAGATATTATGTCAAGAAAACCAATTATTGCAGGAAACTGGAAAATGAATTTACTTCAGTCAGAAGCAAAAGAACTTTTTGAAGGGATTAAATCTTTTGTTAAAGATTATACGGCACCTCAATTACCAACAGTTGTAATTGCTCCGACATATACATCATTGTGTGCAGTGAGTTCTGTAAAATGCGACTGCGGCTGCGGCGGAAACAAGATTTATGTTGCGGCTCAAAATTGCCACTGGGAAAACTCAGGTGCCTACACCGGTGAAATTTCTGTTGAAATGGCAAAAGATGCCGGTTGTGATTACATTATTATAGGTCATTCAGAAAGAAGACAATATTTTTCTGAAACTGATGAGATGATTAACAAAAAAGCAAAGGCAATTCTTGCAGGCGGCCTGATACCGATTATTTGCTGCGGTGAAACTCTTGAACAAAGAGAGGCAGGGATTACTGATGAACATATTGCAACTCAAATCAGAGCAGCATTATCAGGTATATCATCAGAAGATGTTGCAAAATCAGTTATTGCTTATGAACCTATCTGGGCAATCGGAACAGGCAAAACCTGTGATTCTGTTGAAGCAAACAGAGTTATTAAAATGATTAGAAATGTTGTTAGCGAAGTCGCAGGTTCTTCTGCAGCAGATTCTATCAGAATTCTCTACGGCGGGTCTGTTAAACCTTCAACTATTGAAGAACAAATGTCCCAGTCAGATATTGACGGCGCTTTGGTTGGCGGAGCATCATTGAAGGCTGACAGCTTTAATGAAATTATAGCAAATACAATGAAAGTTGCTGTTTAGTTTTAATGTTTAAAAAAGCACCCCCTTTAAGGGGTGCTTTTTATATGAACATATTGCACAAATTGGTTTTTTCTTTTATAATTAAATATACTAAAAAGGAGAGAAAAATGGCACAACAATTTAATCCGCAAAACGTAAAAACAAGAACGTCTGTTTTAATTTTTATCAAAGGCTCAACAGCACCTTTGGTTTTATATGTCGACAATCCGGTTGACTTATATAATGAATTGACGCAGGCAATGAAATCATCAACAGCTTTGTTTATTGAAAAAGAAACAACCGGTCCGTTGAAGAAAGTTTGTTTAATTTCTAACCAGATTGCGGCGCTTGCTATGCAAGAGGAGCAGTATGTTTAATGCATAAAACTGTCTTAATAGAAGATCTTGAAGGCGCAAAAAATAAAACCCTTCACTGTAAAATAGAAGAAAAAATCGATGGTATTAATGCTGTTACACCTATTCAGGCAGATTTAACTTTTGTATCCCTGGGAGATTTTATTGAAGTCAAAGGAAATGTTAAGGGAATTGTTAAGCTTGAATGTGATTTGTGTCTTAAGGAATTTGAATACAATTTAGATTTTGAGATGGATGAACTTTATGCAAAACATGCACTAATTGAGGATTTTGGCGAATCAGGCCAGGAAATTGAAATTAAAGACGGGCAATTTGTTACTGACTTGAACGGGCAAGATGAAATTGATATTTATGACTTATTGTATCAATCTGTAATATTAAATTTACCAAATAAGAAAGTTTGTGGTATAAATTGTAAAGGAGAGGATAAATTTTTAAAAGAAGAAGATATGTCCGATCCGAGAATGGATGTCTTTAAAAACATCAAAATAGAAGAAATATAAGTAGTAGAAACTAAAAAGGAAAGAAAAATGGCAGTACCAAAAAAAAGAACAGGACATTCCGCACAAGGACACAGAAGAAGCAACTGGAAGGCATCAAAACCTGAAACCACAACATGCCCTAATTGCGGAGAAACAAAATTAACACATACAGTATGCACAGCTTGCGGTTACTATAAAGGCAGAGCAGTAAGTATCAAATCACCTGACTATGTAGAAACTGTTGTAGAAAAGAAAAAACCTGCAAAAAAAGCTGCTGCACCGAAGGCTAAAAAAGCAGAAAAAGTTGAAGAAGCTGTTGAAGAAGTCAAGGCAGAAGAAACTTTGGAAGCAGAAGAAGCCAAAGCGGAAGTTGTCGATGAAGAAAAAGTAATCGAAGAAAAAGAATCTGAATAAGCCCGAAGACGTTTCTCCTAAAGAAGGAGGAACGTAACAAGGGGAAATAGTTGGCTTAGGAGAGGGAAAATGACGAGAATAGCGATAGATGCAATGGGCGGTGATCATGCCCCACACGAAATTGTGGCCGGTGCTGTATGGGCAGCACAAGAATATGGTGTTGCGCTCGAATTGGTCGGTAAGCAAGATAGAATTGAGCAGGAACTTGATCGTATAAGTCACGAAGGGTTCTATTCGGATTGCGGAAAAGCCGGCAAGCAGTATCGTGTGAAAATTGATACTTCTAAGCTTGATATAAAGATTACTCATGCTTCTGAAATTATTGAAATGGGTGAAGCTCCCGGGCAAGCTATAAGGAAAAAGAAAAAATCTTCAATAGTTCTGGCAGTTGATGCTGTTGCCACAGGAAGTTCTGATGCAGTAGTTGCAGCAGGTTCAACTGGTGCTGCTATGGCTTCAAGCTTGTTTGGTCTTGGCAGGATTTCCGGTATTGACAGACCTGCTATTGCAGTAACGCTTCCGACAATTAAAAAACCAATTGTGGTTATCGATGCCGGGGCAAATAGCAATTGTACTCCTGAGATGTTGTACCAGTTTGCTGTTATGGGAACCACTTTTTCCAAAAATGTTCTTGGGATTGAACATCCGCGTGTAGGGGTTCTGAATATAGGTGAGGAAGCCGGAAAAGGTAATGACCTTGCACAGCATACTTATAAACTTCTTGAAGATCATCAGGAAAAGATTAACTTTGTCGGAAATATTGAAGGTAAAGAAATTTTCCTGAGCGTTTGTGATGTTGTTGTTTGTGACGGTTTTGTGGGCAACGTCGCCCTGAAAGTTACAGAAGGAACTTCACAAATGTTGTTTAGAATGTTGAAACAGGAATTCAAAGCTGATTTGCTGGGTAAAATTATTGGATTACTGGCAAAACCGTTTATGAAAAGAATTTATACAAAGATTAATTATGAAGAATTTGGCGGTGCGCTTCTTTTAGGTGTAAAAGGTATTACGGTAATATCACATGGCAGAAGCAAAGCGTATGCGATTAAAAATGCCGTAAGAGTTGCAAAAGAGGCTGTAGAAACCGGAGTTAATGAAAAAATAGCTAAGTTTTATGAGGAATAGCGACATGACAAATAATTACATCCCTGTTAAAATTGCAGGCGTAGGTTACAGTTTACCTGAAGCGGTGGTAACGAATGACGATTTAACACAATTATATGAAACATCTGATGAGTGGATTTATACACGTACAGGGATAAAAGAAAGACGTCTTGTCTCAGGTGATGAAGATGCTATAGATTTAGGTCTGGAGGCTGCAAAGAAAGCTTTAGAAAAATCTGGTATCAAACCTGAGGAATTGGACTTAATCATTGCAGCTTCATCCGCTCCTCCGCAATTATATCCGGCTATTGCATGTCATATTCAGGCAAGACTTGGTATAGAAACTGATATACCGGCATTTGATATAACAGCGGCGTGTTCAGGTTTAATCTACGGCATGCAGGTTGCAAAAGGTTTTATAAATTCCGGAATTTATAAAAATGTATTAATTGTAGCAACCGATAACAACTCAAGATATTTGGATTGGACAGATAGAGGGACATCAATTCTGTTTGGCGACGGCGCGGGTGCTATGGTAATGACAGCATCAGATGACGGACTGGATGATATTTTATCAATTGATATTAAGTCAAAAGGTTCAATTGGTGAATTAATTTATAAAGATAATGTTGGTAAAAATTGTCCTCTTGTTGCTCCTTGCAGTGAAAAAGACGGTTTTATTCATATGAATGGTAAAGAAGTTTACAAATTTGTTGTTAAGATTTTGCCGCCATATATTGAAGAAGTTATTGAAAAATCAGGGTTAAAAGCTGAAGATATCAATTATTTAATTCCGCATCAGGCAAATTTAAGAATTATTCAGGCGGTTCAGGAGAGACTTCAATATTCTGACGAAAAAGTTATAACAAATATAAAATATTACGGCAATACATCAGCAGCTTCTGTACCTATAGCACTGGCAGAGGGAGTTGAAAAAGGCACTGTCAAGCTTGGAAGAGATAAAACAGCAATCCTATGCGGTTTTGGTGCCGGCATGACCTGGGGTGCTGCAATTGTACGTCTGAGAGAAGGTATTTGCTAATTTTTGTGTTAAAAAATAGTGCGGTTGTCAGCTCTTATGTAATATTGCAAAAAATACTGCAATAAAATAAAAAAAAGACGTGAATGGAAGTGTTAAAATTTCCCCCGCAGGTTTGTAACGAATTTTTATTATAAACCTTATAAAATTACATAAAGGTTTACTTTTAACGTATTTGCTGTATAATTAATATAATGGAAGCGAGAGGGATATGTATATGACTAAAAAGATAGCATTTTTATTTCCCGGACAGGGTTCACAGAGCGTTGGCATGGGAAAAGATTTGTATGATAGTTTTGAAAGTGCAAAATATGTTTTTGATACGGCTGATTCAACATTGGGAAAAAGTGTTTCCGCAATCTGTTTTGAAGGGCCGGAAGATGCTTTGAAACAAACTGTGAATACCCAGCCATGTATTGTTACGATGTCTATTGCTGCTATGGAAGCTTTGAAATCTCAGGTAGGTATCAAACCGGATTACACGGCAGGTCATAGTCTTGGTGAATATTGTGCTATGTATGCTGCAGGTGTTATGTCTTTAGAAAATACTTTAAAGGCTATCCAAAAACGTGCTGACTTAATGGGCTCAACAAAAGGCGGAAGTATGGCTGCTGTGTTGAATGCTTCTGAAGATCAATTAAAAGCAGGTTTGGCAGAAGGTTCAAAAGTCGGTTATGTCGATGTGGCAAATTATAACTCTCCTGCACAGGTTGTTATTACAGGTGACGAAAATGCAGTTAAAGCAGCAAGTGATTACATGCTTGCAAATGGCGTAAGACGCGTTGTGCCTCTTGCTGTATCAGGCGCTTTTCACTCTAAATTTATGGAAAATGCCGGTCATGAATTTGCTTTATTTGTTTCAGGCTTAGAACTAAATGACGCATCTGTTCCGGTAATTACAAATGTTGATGCGCAGCCGACAACGGCAAGTGAAGATTTTAAAGAAAAAATGCCCAAACAGATTTATTCATCAGTTTATTGGACGCAAACTATTGAGAAAATGGTATCCGAAGGTGTTGAAATATTTATAGAAATAGGGCCCGGTAAAGTTCTTGCCGGTCTGAATAAAAAAATTGCACCTGAGGCTGTTGTTTATAATGTATATGATAAAGCATCTTTAGATGCGGTTGTTGCTGCCCTTAATGATATGATGGCAGGTGTATAGTGAATGTAGGTCGGGTATAATTCCGGCATTAGAAAATAAGGAGAAAAGTTAATGACAGAAAGAAAAATTGCATTGGTAACAGGCGGTTCACGCGGTATTGGATTGGCTTGTGCGCTTGAGCTTGCAAGATCAGGCTGTGACATCATTATTAATGATATTTGTGATGCTGAAAAAGCTAAACCGGCTTTGGATGAAATTAAAGCTTGCGGAGCAAATGCTTATTTCTATAGCTTTGATGTTTCTGACGATAAAGCTGTTCAGGAAAATGTTGATAAAATGATTGCTGAACACGGTAAAATTGATATCTTGTTGAACAATGCGGGTATTACAAAAGACGGTTTATTCATCAGAATGGATATGGAACAGTGGGAAAGAGTTATTAAGATTAACCTTACTTCTGCATATTGTGTAACCCATGCAGTAATTAAACATATGATGAAAGCACGTCAGGGTTCAATTATTAATATGTCAAGTATTGTTGGCCGTCACGGTAACGCAGGTCAGGCAAACTATTCAGCATCAAAAGCAGGTCTTATCGGTTTGACTCAAACACTTGCAAAAGAATTTGGTTCAAGGAATATCAGAGTTAATGCGGTATGTCCCGGATTTATTCAAACAGCTATGACTCACGATCTGGCTAATATTGATGAGTATTTAAAAGCTATTCCAATGAAAAGACTTGGTACTCCGGAAGATATTGCCAAAGTTGTTAAATTCCTTGCACTTGATACTGATTACGTGACAGGTCAGGCAATTGAAGTTGCAGGCGGTTTGATGCTGTAATGAGATAAAAGGCGCTCTAATCCGCCCTTTTGCTCTCATGTGTAAGCTGAAAAACAGAATGTAACAATTTTTTAAATCTGTTGCAAATTTATCTTTAAATAGTATAATGATTATGACATATAGTGATACACTAATTAATGAGGAAGAAGAAATGAGTACATTTGAAAAAGTTAAAAAAGTTGTAGTAGATCAATTAAGTGTTGATGAAGCTTCAGTTATCCCTGAAGCCAGCTTTACAGCTGATTTAGGCGCTGATTCATTAGATACAGTTGAATTGGTTATGGCTTTTGAAGAAGAATTCGGCTGCGAAATTCCTGATGAAGAAGCTGAAAAAATTCAAACAGTTCAAGATGCTGTAAACTATATTGATTCACATTCATAATTTGAATAATATAATTTATTCGTTGAAAAAGTTTGCGAGAGTGAGAAATATTCTCTCATTCTCGCATATTTATTGTAAAGGAACAGGAGATGACACATAAAAGAAGAGTAGTAATCACAGGGCTGGGAGCGGTGTCACCGTTTGGTGTCGGTGTTGATAAGTTATGGAACAGCCTTGTAGAAGGAAAAAGCGGAATAAGTACTTCTGAATTAATTGATATATCTAAGCATGTTGTAAAAATTTCAGGTGAAGTGAAAAATTTTGACCCTGAACAATATTTAGACCCAAAAGAATCCAAAAGAATGGATAGATTTATTCAATTTGCTATGGTTGCGGCTGATGAAGCCATTGCTGATGCAAAGTTAGAAGAAGTACATGACGTAGATCCTTATAGAATAGGTGTTATGGTAAGTTCTGCCGCCGGCGGCTTTAGAACTTTTGAAGAAAATCATAAACGTATTTTAGAAAAAGGACCGAACAAATGCTCTCCGTTTACTATTCCCATGATGATTGTAAACATGCCGTCCGGTAGAATTTCTATTAAATACGGTTATAAAGGCGTAAATAAAGTTGTGGTTTCAGCATGTGCTACAGGAACCCATACTATTGGCGATGCCTTCCGCACAATTCAATTTGGTGATGCTGATATCATTATTGCAGGCGGTACAGAGGCTACAATTTGTGATGTTGGTATTGGTGCATTTGCAAGTGCAAGAACACTTTCTCATAGAAATGATGAGCCGGAGAAAGCCTCTCGTCCGTTTGATAAAGACAGAGACGGATTTGTGATGTCTGAAGGCGCCGGTGTACTTGTGTTAGAAGAATACGAGCATGCCAAAAAGCGCGGAGCAAAAATCTATGCTGAAATTGCCGGTTACGGTCAAACAGCGGACGCGTATGATGTTGTTGCTCCTTGCCCTGAAGGAAAAGGTGCAACTAAGTCTATGGAATTTGCATTACAGGATGCGGGATTAAAAACAGAGGATATCCAGTATATCAATGCACACGGCACAAGTACAGGACTTGGCGATGTTGCTGAATCTAATGCGATTGAAAGATTGTTTGGTGATAAACAAAAAAATCCGAATTTGCGTGTAAGCTCAACTAAATCAATGCATGGACATGTGCTCGGAGCAACCGGCGCAATTGAAGCTATTGCTTGTGTCAAGACTATTAACGAGAACATTGTTCCTCCGACAATTAATCTTGATAATCAGGATGAAAATGTCGGGGATTTAAACTATGTTCCGAATAAAGCGCAAAAAGCTGAGGTTCACGCCGCACTTTCAAATTCGTTTGGTTTTGGCGGACAAAATGCATCTTTAATATTTAAAGAAGTTTAGAAGTTTTAGAAGCCCCCTTTTGGGGGCTTTTTAGGAGTTAAAAGTTATGAAAAAAACTTTAATATGTTTGATATCTTTGCTAATATTGGCATTACCGGTTTTTGCCGGACGTAGTATTGACAATTATATGAACAGTGTAACTAAAAAGATAATGCAATATTGGACTGCTCCAAAATCTGATAAAACGTTAAAAACAGTTATATGTTTTCATATAGATAAGAATGGAAAAGTTACTGAATCAGAAGTTTTTACATCTTCAGGTGATAAGAATTTTGACAATATGGCATTAGACACTATCAAAAAAATAGGCGAATTTGATCCTTTGCCTGTGGGTTATGAAAGTGGAACGGATGTTTATTTTACATTTTCAAATTACTTTACAGATAAAAAGACAAGTGTCGAAGCAGATGAATTGTTAGAAGATAGAAATTGAATAACAACAAAGGGATAATTTATTAATGCCGGTGCCAATGTTGTTGATACAGGTTCTGGGAGTGCTTAAAAGTAATCGGTTATTAATCGTTAATCTTCTGCCAAAACTCTATCAAGGCATACTTTTGGCGAGTATGACCATTCACGATAGGTTATACGTCTAACCTTAAAGCCGCAGCGTTCAAGTATTGACTGTTTTTTCATGTTTGAAACTGTTTGTTTCACGTTATCTTCAACGCCGTCGACTTCAACGATGAACTTTTTATCTACTAATAAATCTGCTTTTAAGCCAGCAATTTCACTGCCTGCAAGAACTTCATGTCCAAGCTCACGCATTTGTTCAGCAATTTCTCGCTCAAGGCTGTTTTTGTATTCGTTCTCATCGATTTGCAGATTTTCAAGCGCGTGTTGTTTGTTTTGATATTCCTTAATGTAGGAAATATAATTTCTGAAATGTCCTTCCGGCAAGTTAGTAATATCACGTGATACAAAATTTACAACTTTATATCTTGCTCGGGTAATTGCGACATTAAATAAGTTTGGTTTTTGCAAGAAAGTTGCGCTTTGTGTGTGGCTGTTGTTTGCAAAAGCCCATGACATAAGGATTATATCACGTTCATCACCTTGGAATGTATGCGCCGTACCGATTTCTACCTGATGTTTTCTTAACATATGATCTGAAAGAACTTTTGACACAGATGTTTTTAACTGTTCCACCTGTGCCCTAAACGGTGAAATTATACCGATAGATACAGGATTGTCAGGATTTTTGCGTTCATCTTCAATAATTATTTCGTGTAATTTTTTGATAACGGCTTCAACTTCCGGAAGATTTCTTGTTGCATCATAATCAACTTTGCCGTCGGGAACTTCAACAAGCTCAAGCACTTTTTGTCCGCCAAAGTCTTTTTTCATTACTCTTATTCTGTTACCATAGAATTCGTGGTTTGAAAACTCAATAATAGGCGGCAAGCTCCTAAAATGTTCGTCAAGCATAACGGAATTCATTGAATAGTAATCTGCAAGGTCGAACATGGAATTTGTTCTGAACCGCCACATTAATTGATATTTGTCTGGAATTCCGTATTGGTTTAGGAAAGATTGTTCTTTTGCTTTTTCAAGGAATGACAGGTGCGGTAGTTGTTTATCATCACCGACTATTACTGCACGTTTTGCACGGAACATTATCGGGAAACAGCTTGCAATATCGCATTGGGAAGCTTCATCAATTATTGCAACATCAAACATACCGGGCTTCATTGGCAGCGAACCCGATACCGCATATGTCGTTACGCACCAGCATGGGAATGCCTCTAAGAGCGGTCTGAAGTCTTCTTCTTCCAGTATTCTGTTTTGAAGATTTTTTTTGCGTTCCACGAGTGATCTTGCATGAACTTTTAACCTCTGGCATTTTATTTGATCGCGTAAAAGTCCTTTTAAAGCTTCACGGCGCTTGTTTTTTAATATATTTACCGCAAGATTTTTTTGTTTTTTCTTCATCTGGCGGATTTGTTCCGTCAATACGTGGAGGTTACCTGTTTTTTGAATATCTGCTTCAATTTTTCTCAGCCTGCAATTCATTAAAGCTACTTCAAGTTCTGCACTGAGTCTTTCAAGATTTTCATATGTTACTTCAAAGTCATTAAGTTTAAGTATTTTTTTCAAATGTCTTAAGCTTGTAAAGTTTGCTATATTTGCAAAAAATCCGGCTTTTTCCATATTGTTTTGAAGTATTTTTATAATTCCTGATATCAGGTCTATTTCGCCTTTTTTCAGTGATATTGTAATGAATTGCTTTTGACCTATGGATTTTTCCTGTTCGATTGTTTCCAGAGAAAGGTCATGCCATTCTCTTTCAAGTTTTATAATCTGTTCACATTTTTTTTCGGTTTCCTGCAAAAGATTCAAATGATCTTTCATATCTTTTGTGTCAACAAGCAGGCTGTCCTCGTAATCGCTGTCAATATCAATTTTTCCGGAGAGTAAGTCCTGTAATTGGTAGCTCAATTGTTTCTGATAATTCAAACGACCGGCCCTAAGTGCTAAAAATGGTGCACCCAGCTCATTTAATCGTTCTGCCACAACGTCAACGGCTTTGTCCATACGTGATGCGACAAGAACTGTTTTTCCGTTTGCAATCAGGTGTGCCACAAGGTTTACTATTGTCTGGGACTTGCCTGTTCCAGGAGGGCCTTGAACGGCTATAAATTTACTGTTGTCAATATTTTTGATAACTTTTTCTTGTGAATCACTTAAGGATAGCGGCGTAATCGAATAAAAGTCCGTAATCTCATTCAAGTCCTTAATAGGAACGGATTTTTCTTTTGCATGGACATATTCATCATTAATTATGCTTAATGCGGTTTCGCGATAGATTCCGCTCGGCTTTTCGGCTATTTGAGTTAACTCATGCAGCACGCCTGCAGTAACTGATGGCCTTTTGGTTAAAATAATTGCACTCTGGTATGTTACAACAACTTTGTCAACTTTTATTGAAGATTTTTGTGCATTTTCGCGTTCTTCTTCTTCAATTAAGTCATCAATGTTTTCGGAATCTATTTTTTCTTTGTAAAAATCTTTTGCCTCGTCTTTTGATATATTGTCTTCAGTTTCATTATCTTTAATATTCTGGCTTATTTCTATTTCGGGAACAACTGATTGAAGGGTTGTAAGAAAAATATCCAATTTTTCCTGAGTTATTGGTAAATCGGGCACTACATCCAAAATCCCTTCTAAAAGCAGGTCAACCTCATCCTCGTCGTCATTTTTTTTCATTAATGCTGCAAGGGCGCCTGTGTTAAGAGAAAGTATTTCATCCTGAGGAATACAGTTTATATTTATTCCGTTGCGCTCAAGACGGCATGGAACATACAAAAGCGGTGTCAAAAATTCGTTTTGTTTTTTTGATTTATTATTTTTCCCGACAAGAAAAAGATAACCGTAAATAAGGTATTTGTCTTTTGTGCTTAATTCGCTTTGAATCATCAATTCGGTTAATTTACTGTCTGATCCGTCAAGTTTTAAGTATTCGTCACCGGTTGTAAAGAGTTGTTCTTCTCCGGGGAGGAAAATCCATTTGTTTTCTTTATCCGCTTTTAAATTGCGGAATGTAGAGCTTTTAACTTCTTCACGTACACAATCGTGAAGGTACTGGCTTAGTTTTTTTATAAAACTATTATTGAAGGCCGAATTGATGGCTTTTGTTGCTTCTTGTAACATACTTTCTCCTGCTTGTTTATTATACCATTTTACGTTAAAATATGGAAGATGGACATCATCAATATATATGATAATTCAGATAAATTGTACTATATCGGGGGCGTAGTCCGTGATAAGCTGCTTGGCGTCGATAGTTTTGACGTGGATATCACATATGTTGGCAATGCTATTGAAGATTGTGCAAAATTTGGTGAAGTTGTGCAGGTCAATCCTGATTTTGGGACGATAAGAGTTAATGTTGGCGGGCGAGAAGTGGATTTCGCCTCAACGCGTGCAGAGGTTTATGAAAAAAAAGGACATTTGCCTTTTGTAACTAAAATCGGCTGTTCTTTAAAAGAAGATGTTATGCGCCGTGATTTTACTGTTAATGCACTTGCTATGAGTATTAAAACAGGTGAAATTGTTGATTATACCGGCGGTCAGACAGATTTGAAAAATAAAGTGCTGCGTGTTTTGCATGATAAAAGTTTTGAGGATGATCCGACAAGAATTATTCGAGGGTTAAAATTTCGTGTACGGTTCGGATTTGATTTGGAGGAACATACAAGAAAGCTTCAAGAAAAATACCTTGAAAATATAAATTATGATATGTCATACTCCAGGGTTAAAAAAGAACTTATTGAAACTTTTAATCTGAATTCTCAGCGTGCGTTTGAATTATTCGTTAAAGAAGATATTTATAAACTGGTTTCGCCGGAAAAGTTTGAGCTGCCGGATATTAATATTGAGGAACTTATCAAAAGATACCCTGTTAATAATATTTGGATTGTATATATAGGGCTTTTACCGGATCTTTCCCGCTTGGAGCTTTCTAGAGAGGAAAAGAAAATCGTTGAGGATTTTCAAGCCATTGGCGATTTGAAAAATGACTTTGAAATATACAAGGCTTTTGACGGACTGGCATTAGAAAGCATTTTACTTTACGGAATACTAAAAGATATTAAGGCGGTGCAGCGTTATTTGAATATATTAAAGGATATTAGAATTTCTATTACAGGTGGTGACTTAAAAAATATTGGCATAGAGCCTTCTCCAATGTATCAGGAAATTTTTGACAATGTTCTTAAGGAAAAACTTAACCGTCCTGAAATGACCATTAATGATGAAATTCAGCTTGCCCAAAAATTTATAAAATAATATAAAATCTATGAATATAGGAGGTCGCGTATGAAAGAAATAAGAAGAATGCAAGCGGGGGACGAGACCTCTAAGTAGACATAGAGCGTTTTTTGGTTCTATGGTTGAAAATTTCCGATGATTATCCTTGGTCTTGATTATTCAGAATATTGGCTTTTAAGTCGCATATTTTTTCAAAGGACTTTTCGATATTTTCGGAAAGATTTTTGTCCTGTCGGGATTTTAGGGCTATTGTTTCAATCGCATTTATTGTTTCGGAATTTGAGTTTCTGTAGATAAACATATTTAATCCGGCACGTATTCCGAGTTCAATTGCTTCGGGCATGCCAAATTGTGCTACACCTTTCATAACCATATCGTCAGAAATTATTACACCATCAAACCCCAGCTTGTTCCTTAAATATGAAATAGCATTTTTGCTTAAACTTGTTGGAATTACCTTATGCTCAAAACATGTACAGTGTAAATGTGCTACCATAACCATTTCAATATTTTTTGCACAAAATTTAAAAGGTTTTATATGAGTTTTTTCCATTTCTTCAAGGGAAAGATTTATTTCTGGTAATGTCAAATGGCTGTCAGCATTTGCATCACCGTGTCCCGGAAAATGCTTTACGCAGGGTATAATTCCGTTTTTACGATAAATTTCAGATACAATTTTTTCAGCTTGTATTACAGCGTCAGGATTTGAAGAGAATGCACGCTCGCCGATTATCGGGTTATCCGGATTAGTATTGACGTCAATGCAGGGAGCAAAATTCAGGTTTATCCCGTAACTTTTTAACTCACGGGCAATTTCTTCTGTTTGTTTTTCCAAAAAGTCTAATCCTTTTGCATACGCATATTTCGGAGATAAATATTTTTTACCGTTATGAATATTTTCTGTTCGTTCAACACGCCCGCCTTCTTGGTCAACAGATAAAAATGGCGGAATTATTGATAGAGAAGTACATTCATTAATAAGGCTTTTGAATTGAGCGGAGTTTTTAATGTCATCTGTAAAAAAGATTATTCCGCCGAGTCCGTTTTGAAGTGCTTCTTTGTACCCGCCGCCTGATGTGCCGAGAATAAACATCTGGTATAGTTTTGTTCGTATATCCATATTGATTATTTTAGCACAATAATTTGATTAAGGCGCTATACACCTTTTCGATTAATCTTTAACTAAAAATTTATATACAAAAGCAGCAGCTATACTCATTGTTTACTCCTTTTTATTTGGATTACTTTTGTTCGGCTTTAAACAATTCCACAACGGGTTCAATTTTTTTATTGTATAGTATAGATATGTTTTATTTTGATAAAATTTCCGGCAAAAACATTTTAAAATCCGACTTAATTTTAGACATTGAGAATTTTTTTACAACGCGTGAAAGTGTTATAAAATCATCTGAGCAGGATATGGAAGATGTTATAGCCAATAATAAAAGACTTATCTGCAATTATTTGGGTGTTAACGAGCTGGTTTCGCCTGTTCAGACACATAGTGCGAATGTTCAGTTTGCAGAAATCGGAAAAATTGATTATCCTGATACTGATGCAATAATTTTAAATAATAAAAAACAAGCTGTTTTTTTGAATTTTGCAGATTGTACGCCGGTTATCTTATATGACAAAAAACAACGTATAGCTGCAATTGCTCACGCCGGATGGCGCGGCACAGTACAAAAAATTGCTGTTAAAACCATAGAGAAAATGAAATCTAATCCTAAAGATATTCAGGCTGTTATAGGGCCGGCTATTTCTGTTTGTTGTTATAATGTTGGTCAGGAAGTTTTTGAACAGTTAAAGTGTTCTGTTAATAATTTTGAGGGCTTGTACAGGTTAAAAAATAGTGAGCTATATGTTGATTTGAAAGAAATTAATGCCCGGCAGTTAAAAGAATTTGGTGTGAAAGAGATAGATGTTTGTCCGTATTGTACATATTGTGATAATGATATTTTCTTTTCTTACAGAAAGGAAAATGCTACTACAAATCGTCACAGTGCGGTTATAAAGTTAAAAAAATCTGGAGACGGTGGGACTCGAACCCACGTCCAAAATGGACCAACATAAACCTCTACGTGTGTAGATACTAATTCTCTCGACTAATTCAGGAAAGTATCAAAACCCTTAAATCAGTCAGAGTATTTTTTCCGGAAATACTTAACCTTTAATGATTGGCTTGGTACGTCTATCATCATCAACGTATGGCAGCTTGCATAAGTGGACCTTAACAACCGGCAAGCTGGGCTGTTAAAGTGGCTGACTGCGACTTACGCAGCAAGAGCGTATGCTCTTGAAAAATCAGCTTTAATTACGTTATCTTTAGCATTTAATTTGCTATGCTCGTTGATAACCGAGAACAGCGCTCGGACACGCAGCTTATATTAATCATCATCCTGTCAAATCCAAAACGTCCCCTTGTCAATGTACTGTATATACATTATAACTTTAAGTCTTTAATTTTCAAGTGTTTTATGTTACGTAATGTAAATATAGATTTAATTACCCTTTAATTTGCCTCGTAGAGTGTGTTTTCCCTAAATCAGAAGCTTTATTTTTAAAATTTTGCATCAAAGTAAATAATAAACCATGCCGTTATTAGGGAATATAGAAGGTTATAATATGTACGAATGAAAGGAGAAAACTAAATGGGCAGTAATTTTAATAATTATTTTTAT
>CAYYAG010000028.1:4067-20355 GCA_964470005.1 uncultured Muribaculaceae bacterium | reverse complement strand
AGAAACAGTTAATACCGTAATTCCTTCATTTGACGGCGCGAACTTGAATATGCTGCCCGGCATGACACTTTCCCCACAGGAAATACTTATGCTGCAACAAATGCTTTATGGCAACAATAGTAATTTCCCATATTACTCAATTAACAACTCCCAAAATAAATTAAATGTAACAGGTTAAAATGTTAAGCCCGATATTATCGGGCTTAACATTTGTTTACATAAAAAGCAATTTAGACATTATAAAAAATTTTATATAAATACAGGGGAAAATTATGAGTAACTATATCAACGGGGTAACTGAACGAGATTTATATATTTTGAGCGCAGCCGCTACAGGAGCCGCAATCAATCGGGCGAATGACGCAGAGGAACTAAAAAGCATGCTGCTATTCGGAGGAGGTTTCATGGCGGCGCCGACTGCTCTTAAAGCAGGTAAAGCCCTCGTTTGGGATTTGCCTAAATGGGGATATCAAAATTGGGGCAACTATAAACCTGCATTACAAAATGCATTTAATAATACAATTGGCCAAACAAATATATTTGCAGCCAACAGAGCACCGCTAAAAGGAAAGTTTTGGGAAACCGTAAATAATAATTACCTGCAAGGAGAGGTTAAAAAAGTACAATTACCAGATTTCACTTCAACCAACCCTCAAGATGTTAAAAAAGCAGAAATATATAAAGACGTCAAACGATTGACAGATGAAGCCAAAAACCTAAAAGGCAAAGAACTTGCATCAAAAGTAGATGAAATTAAAGTTGCACAGACAAAGGCAAAAATTGCCGAAAATAATGCAAAAGCAGCCGGAGAGCTTACCAAAAACACCAAAATAGGCAAGGCTGGCTCATGGATTAAAACAAAATCAGGTGCAAGAGCTCTTGAAAATAAAATTCTGAAAGGTACAATCAGCAGTAACAAAGTTGTGAGAACTTTATCTAAAGGAGCCAAAGCCGGCGGTGCTATGGTAATTATTTCTGCAGCCTTAGAAGCTCCAACAGTCGTGAAAACTTATAAGGAACTGGGTGCAAAAAAAGGTACAAAACAATTAGGAAAATCAGCTGTAAAAGTCGGTGCAGAAACAGCAGGTTTTCTTGTAGGTGTCAAATTAGGAGGCATTGCGGGCACTAAAATCGGTGCAATCATTGGCACAGGTATAGGCGGGCCGATAGGAACTGCTGTCGGAGGATTTGTCGGTGGTGTAGTCGGCATTGCCGCAGGACTTCTGGGAAGCTGGCTGGCAGGAAAAGCCGCAAGAGCAGTCGTAGGAAAAGATGAACTTGAAATAGCACAAGAAGAACAAACCCAAGCGCTTGCACAAGCGGCAAAAGATGACCCTGAACTTCAGGCAGAACTTGCCATCCAGGCTCAAGAAAATTTGCAAAACGGGAATGTAGCTTCTGAACAAGATGCAAATGATATTGCAAATAGTGTTTCACGAGTTGCGGAATCCCTCCTAAGCAGTCAGACAGGTTCAACAAATGGACAAAATTCAGCAGTTGGCAATACAGGTAATAATTCTTCATTAAGTTCAACCAGTACTGACTCAGGTTTAAATGCATTGTTCGCACTTGCGCAAGGTAGAACAGGATATCAATATTATGACATCTCCAATAATAACCTGATGAATAATATGTTTAATCCTTTTATGTATTCATTCAACCCTTTTATGAATAATATTGGCATGATGCCGGGATATAACAGTTATATGTTCAATCCATTTATGATAAATTACGGAAACCTGGCAGCATAAAAAGACCGGCTTGTACCGGTCTTTTTGTTACATAGGGGTTACGTGATAATCACGTTCCGATAAACTTGAAGATGTATTAAAAATCCTATTAAAAAATTTTTCAATAGCGGCTTCCATACCTTTTATTTCCGTTGTAAGCGCTTCATAACCCTCTTTCTTTGCGTCAGTAATCGCATTTGAAAAAATTTCTTCCTGATACATTTCTTATACTCCTATCTAGCTTCACATGGTTATATACGTAATTTCTTCCCTAAATCTTTAATTTTTTAAACAATATTGTTACAAAATTTAGTATTACAGGAAAATTTAAAAACTTTAAAGTAAAATAATTATTATGTAAGAGGAAGTTTAATGAAAGATTTTCAGCTAACCAGTTATGATTACTATTCCAGCAGACGCAATATGGAAGTTATATCCCAAATTGTTGAAGCTTTAAAAAAAATTCTTGAAGAAGATAAACACGCTGTCCAGCCTTTATTTTTAAAAACATCAGAAAATCTTATTCTTAACATTGCCAGAAAAGTAGTTCTGGAAAAAAAGAAAACTTTTTTGATAGGTATTACAGGAGAGAGTGCTTCAGGAAAAACCGTTTTCGTTGATAATACAATTAAAGCGTGCATAAAAGACCGCAGAGAAGGAATATATACAGTAATCCGCTGTGATGATTATTATAAAGATACTTCCAGAGAACTCCAGGAAGCAGGCAGCTACGAAGAACTTTTCAAAACCGGTTTTAGCTTTGATACTCCCAACGCAATAGATTTAGAATTTATGAAAGAGCATCTATTAGAGTTAAAAGCCGGCAGAAGTGTAACTTCACCCAAATATGATTTTGTAACCTGTGTTTCTGATCCAAACGGTGATTTCAAGAAACCAGCCAAGGTTGTTCTTACAGAGGGGCTTTATGTATTAAACAACGGGCTCGCGGATATAATGGATGTAAAAGTTTATGTATTTACGCCGCTTGAAGTAATCAAAGATCGCTGGTATAAACGTGCCGCCCTAAGGGGAAAAACCGGTGTCGCAGCAGATATGCAATTCCAGGATGTAAATAAAACCGCGCAGGAATATATTCGTCCTAACTATCAAATTGCTGATGCGGTTATAAATGGCCTTGTCAGCCAGGAATATATCCAACAAATTACAGATAAAATATTCAATGCGCTAAAAAATATAGACTACTAAGAAAGGCATACGCCTTTCTTAGTAACCCATTCTCTGGCACGGACAATTCTCTTCGGTGTTGAATGCTTTTGTGCATTTTTCGCAACGAGGAACAATTTTGACTTTCTGGCAAGGATCACATTTTGCTTTTTTAACCTTGTGACATTTAACTTTTTCACACTTATTACAGTTCCTAAATCCCGTGAAAGGATTTAAACTGCCAATACCATCATAAGTCCAAGCAAAAGCCCCCTGGGCCGGTAAAAGAAAAAATGCAAATAAAGCAAGTGACGCAATTGTTTTTTTCATAATATACTCCTTTTTATTAAATAGCCAATTGATATCAGCCACATTACCATTTTATATTCCTACATTAATATTTCCACACCAAAACGGATAATCAGTTCTAAACAAAAGGAGTTAATAAAAAGTATAATAAAAGGACGAACCCTTTGATTCGTCCTTTTTATATTAGTACAAACGTTACTATTTAGTTATGCTTGCATCTTCGCAAAGAATAACATAAATTTGTTCGCCTGCTTTTGCATGGTACTTAAGCCCCGGAGTTACAAGACCGGTAATTAAACCGATACCTGCGCCAACAGGAGCACCAATAGCAATACCTGTGCCAATTTTTGTAGGATCAGGAATGAACGCAAAACCTACACCGGCACCAGTACCAACAGCACCAAGACCAACCGTCCACAGTGCAACTTTACCTGCTGTCATCCATGGACCTTCTTTCAATGCATAATCTCTATAGAAAGGTTTAGCATTTAAGTCAACAGTTTTGCCGCTCGGTAAACAAACTTCGGTTAACTGAATATATACACGAGCGTTTTTGTTAAACCATTTTTGAGGAACAATATCCAATACCGTTCCTGTGAAAACAGAATTTGCAGGGAACAATACTGTTCCTTCATCAGTACAAATATCCTGCGGAGCGATAAACTTAACAGTTTGACCTGCTGAAGCAGCTTCTGATCTGAATTTATCAGTAAATGCAACTTCTAACACATTACCGCTCAAAACAATATTTCTTTTGTTAGTAATCTTCACAGAATGATTTGGAGCATTTCTCTTAATATTCAAGTGCTCAATTGCAATAACTTTTTCCAAATCAGATCCGACGTATTCTTCTTTTACCAAACCGATTTTATCTTTAAGTCTTGCAAGAAGAACAGCCGCTTCTGCTCTTGTCAAGGCATCATTCGGACGCAATTCTTTGGCATTAGGATAGTTAACATAAATACCGTAAGCCAATGATTTCGCATATCCTCTTGTTGCCCATTGCGGAACCTGATTTGCGTCATCAAAATTATTCAAAATTGAAGTATCTGAGCTGCCATCTCTGGTAATATGGCTTATAACAGATTGAACTTCAGCTCTGGACATAACCTTTTGAGGTTTAAATGTTCTGTCCGGATAACCATAAACCAAACCTAATTGCTGTGAACGCAAAATGTCTGAGTAATCAGAATTTGAAGTGGAAACATCAGTAAAGATATTTTTAATGTTTACATTAAGGTTATCATTAGATAACAACTTCAACAATGCTTTAACAAATTCGACTCTCAGTACAGTGTCCTCAGGATAAAAATTACCTGCACTATCAAGTGTCATAATGTTGTCAGAAACAACTTCTACAATCTCAGCTCTAGCCCAATAATCCTTGCTAACATCCAATATTTTATTGGATTCCTCAGCCAGAACCGGAAGTACATTCCAGGCCATCAAACTAACGGCCATTAAACCAGCTAATACTTTTTTCATTTTTTACTTCCTTCTCTTACCACTACTAGTAAACATTTTTTATTTATAGTATAACTTAATAAACATGGTTTTGTAAAGTACTAATTACAATTTGAAATATATTTAGAGGAGATATCATGGAAGATTATACTATGACGAAAATTGTCGCAACACTAGGCCCAGCAAGTAAAACAAAAGAAAAAATACGCGAGCTGTTTAAAGCCGGTGTAACTATGTTCAGAATAAATTCATCACACGAAACACCTGAAGTACATCAAAAAACTTTAGATCTTATTAGAGAAGTAGAAAACGAAGAAAAAATTCTTATTCCTGTATTACTGGATTTGCAAGGACCAAAAATCAGGCTGGGCAACCTTGATAATGCGATTGAAATTAAAAAAGGTGATATATTAAAATTTCGTCACCAGGAACGCCAAACAGATGACATAATACCAGTAGATTATGCAGGAATTGCAAAAGATGTCAAAGAAGGCGAAAAAATTCTTATTGATGACGGGAAAATTCAACTTGTAGTGCAGAAAGTCGAAGAAGATATAATATATGCAGAAGTATTAACTGACGGTCTTTTAAAACAGCGTAAAGGAATTAATATTCCCGGCTCTACCGGAAGTATTGATGTTTTAACAGAACGTGACAAAATATTTATTGACTTTGCCGTAAAAAATAATATTGACTACCTGGGACTGTCTTTTGTGAGAACTGCTGACGACGTAGCCAAGTTAAAGGAAATTCTTCACTCAAAAAAGAGCAGCATACGTATAATTTCTAAAATTGAAAAACCTCAAGCGGTTGATAATATTGATGAAATTATAGAGCTTTCTGACGGCATTATGGTTGCAAGAGGCGATTTGGGTATAGAAATCTCTACAGAAAAGGTTCCTATAGTTCAAAAAACCATAATTAAAAAAGCAAACTTCAAAAGCAAAGCTGTCATTGTAGCAACCCAAATGCTTGAAAGCATGATTGAAAATCCTATACCAACCCGTGCCGAAGCCTCAGATGTAGCTAACGCAATCTTGGACGGAACAGATGCCATAATGCTTTCCGGAGAAACCGCAGCCGGTAAATATCCTGTTGAAGCGGTAAAAATGATGAAATTAATTGCAGAAAATACTGAAAACAGTCTGTTTTTGCACCATAATTGCTTCCCAAAAAGAATGATAGATCAGAATAATACACAGGCTATGGCAATTGGCATGGCACTTTCTGATATGATTAAAAAAGTCCCGAATATTAAAGCAATTGTGGCTCTGACTGGAAGCGGATTTACACCCGTTTTTCTTTCCGAAAGTAAACCCTCTGTACCTATTTTGGCATGCTGTCCTGATTTGAAGATTTGCAGAGCCATAAAGTTGTACCGTGCTGTATTCCCGATAACATTTAAATTTGAAAGAAAAATAGACAGATCTTCTCTTGACAGAATGGATAAATTTTTAATTAGAAAACTTAATTTTAAATCACATGATACGGTTATCATAACAGGTTCGGTTCCAAATGTACTCGTAGGTGGAACTAACTTCATCAAAATTCATAAAATTGAAGAAGCTGTATAAAAAAAAAAGCCCCTTCAAAGGGGCTTAAATTTTTCTCTAGGAAATAGGAATAGGAAGTAGTCTCTCTTTTTTAAACGGAAATACTCTCTCTCTTAACATCTCTCATGTTAATCAATGCTCTTATATATATAAAGTATATATTAAATATCTAATTTCAGCAGCCACATATATTGTTACAAAACTTAACACTAAGTATTTGCAATGAAAAAAAATTTATATTACAATAAAATAGTAGTTAAGCAATATTTTGGGATTAAGAGATGCTGGTATCATCAATAGCAAAGCTAAACAGCGTTAAAAATAATCAGGTATCTAAACGCAAAAACACTTTTAACGGAGAAAAGAATATTTCAGCTTCTGAGCAATACACCTCAAGTTGCAGAACGAATTCAAACGTAATGCAAGCTAATGTCACTCATCATATACAACAAAATAAAAACAATTCTTTTTCGCTTTTAGCTTAATTTTTTATCATTTTCAAACAAATATTTAACAAAGACTGAAAAAACAGCAGGAATAACAGCAACGCCCAGCAGAACTTTAGTGATTCCAAATGTCTGTGCTACATACCCGTTTAAAGACATGATTAAAGCAACAATGCCCCATGAAAAACCGTTAATGAAGCCGCCTATAATACTTTTATACTCTGGTATAATACTTTGAGCCATATTCATTGTGACAGGGACGGCCAACATAGTCACAAACCCCATTATAAAGTAAATAATAAAAGAAAATAACGGAAATATTTTATATGTGAAAACGAACAAAAGCATCAGCGGTAAAGTTGAAATCATCGAAAAATAAAACACATTACGGGTTCCAACCAATTTTTCAAACCTGTTGCTGACCATTGATCCTATACCGCCGACAAATATAAAAATAAACAGAGCACTTCCGATAAAAAATGGTGAATATCCCATACTTTTCCATAAGAAGGGCAACAGTATAAAACAAGAAGTTGAAATAAGCGCTTTCAACATAGCAATTACGTTCAGAATATTAAGTTTTCGATTGGCAAGAATAGCTTGAAATGCAGGTTTTAACTCATAATGAGGTTTAGCAATTTTAAGGTTAGACATTTTAGGTACAAACTTAAACATCAAGCAAACCCAAATAATACCAATAATGGTAAGAAACGGCATTTTATCAAGACCCCAGAACTGTGCAACCGAAGCAGAAATTAAAGGACCGACAGAATACCCAAGAGTGCCCATGCCAAGGAAAATTCCCATATACTTAGCCCTATCCTGACCGGAGAATTTATTAGCCAGACCCAATGCCTGAGGATGAAAAAGGCTGGAGCCAAGACTTCCGAGAATAACAAATGTAATCATTACCGGCAGGGTTTTGGATGCAGGTGCAAAAGGAATGAAGCACGATGTTAACAGGAGTCCCCAGAAAATAAACATTCTTTTAAGCATGTTATCTGCAAAAAAACCGAAAATTGGCTGTAACAACGATGAAAATATATGAGATACGCTTAAAATCACCGTTGCAACTGCCATAGAAATACCAATTTTTGCAGCAACAAATGGCATAATCGGATTCAAAAATCCTGTATAAATATCATTTACAAAATGCGCACCGCCAAGCCAAATGCGGGGTAATTTTTCAGAACTATTGTCCATAAATGTATTATTTTAAAAACAAATAAAAAAATCAATAAAATTTAATACTATTTTTTATTCCAAGAGAAATAAATACACCGCCACAATACCGCAAAAATGATAATTAATACTGATACCAGCTGTGCAATAGGCATACCGGCGACATTTAAGACACTGTCAATCCTGAAGTATTCAACAAAAATCCTTATCAGTGAATATAATATTAAATACCAGAAAAATGTCTCTCCTTTCTGTTTTCTACGGAGTATAAAAAATAATACAAAAAACACCGCAAAATCCAAAAAGGATTCATACAAAAATGTGGGGTGAAATAATTCATAGGAAAGATACTCAAACGGTCTTTGTGCAACAGGTATAACCAGCCCCCAATGACCTCCCGTAGGATACCCGAAAGCCTCCGAATTAAAAAAATTACCCCACCTGCCGACAGATTGCGCTAAAATAACCGCACAAGCCAATATATCCAAAAGTTTTAAAAAAGATAACTTATATTTTTTAGCCAAAAAATACACCGCGGCAATCCCTGCAATAATCATTCCATGGATAGAAAGACCACCCTGACGTATGTCAAGGATTTCAAAAGGATGTTGAATATAATAAGCAAAATTCACTGCACAATAGTAAAGTCGAGCACCAACAATTCCAATGACAATTACCAGCGGCGAATTATCTATGAAAAGGTTCTCCGGTATTTCCGGAAATAATTTCCTTGCAATAATTTCAGCACAAACAACTCCGATGAGAGCCGCAAATGCCAATATAATCCCATACCAGTATACCGGAAAACTTAAAATACTAAATGCAACTTCTCCGGGTGACTGAATAATCATTATTCAGCAGGTTCCAAAGACGCTTTTAAAGTTTCTATTTTTTTCTTGACTTCTTCCGCATCAGAAGATTGGGGCGCTTTTTCCAAATAAGTCTGATAATTTTTCAGTGCATCTTCCTTAACAGATTTAATCATCTGCAATGCAGCATCATCGGGCTCATATTTTTCTTCATTTAATAAAATTTCCGAATCCGGTGAATAAATATTTCCGTTCTCATCAAGCCTTACAGCACCTCTTTTCAGGTCAACTGTCAAATTTTCTTCAGCAACCGCCAAGGAATAATATGAATCGGGCATGTCAGGATTTAGCTTAATTGCACTTTTAAAAGCCTCAATAGCGTTTGCATAATCTTCAGCCTGCGTATATGCAACCGCAAGGTTATAATGCGTTTCAAATATTGTACTGTCAAGATCAATACTTGATTTTAAACGTTCTATAGCAGACTTATAATCGCCTTCTTCCATATAGACTTTAGCTTTTGAGTTAAGCTCTTGTACTGCAAAATTGTTAATGCAGGCAGTTGACATTACTGAAACAAATAATATACTTGCAAGTAATAATGCTTTCTTCATTCAATCCCCTCTTACAAAATATCTGTAAAGTAATTATAAGTGAAAAATAAAAATATGGCAAATTTTATTAATTTAAGTTACAATTAATAACAAAAGGAGAATATGTGCATGGCGAAAGTCGTAAAGTTAGGGGCAAAAAAAGAGCTTAATAATAAAGATGATAAGGATCTTGTATACTGTAGTTTTTGCCACAGACCAAATACTCAGGTGCTTAAAATGGTACAGGGACCGGGAGTAAATATCTGTTCGGAATGTGCTATGATTGCCGTCCAATATTTGATATTAAATGACAGAATGCCGTCTGCCGAAGCCCAGCAAATTCTGGATGCTTTTTGGGGGAAAGCTAAAAAATAATGCAAAACGAAAATATCAGACAACTTAATCCTTTTGAGATAAAAGCTGAAATTATAAATCTTATTTCAAAGTTTCAAGATGTTAATGAGCTTTCAAAATATATTGACTGCATCAAACTTCTTGATGCACAAAATGACAAAAAAACCATTGCAAAAATTTTATTTAAAGAGCTTTATAATCTTAAAGACGACGACGGAACCATAATATGTTTTCTGCTTGAAAGATATGCCGACAAAGAGGAACTGACCAAACGTCTCTGGGAACTTTTAAAAAATCCAGTTGTGGCAAATAATGTAAAAATAGTTGCAGTAAATTTTTTAAGAGGGCTTGATACGAACTGGGAGCTTGATACAGGTGATGAACTTTTAAACGCTGAGATTATGGATTCCGACACGAAAAAACTTCTCAATAATGCACTTGTTAATCCTGAAATACAGATTGACTTTTTAGACTTTTTAACATCTTTAAGCTTCAATGACAAGATTACTCTGATAGACTCCCTTGCCAACGATTACAGCGAAGATGCCTTAAGCAATATGCTTATACCTGTCTTTTTATCTCAACCTGACAGCGAGGCCGGTCTTGAAGCTCTTAAACTGCTTGGCAATTCAAAGTCACAGCTTGCATTCCATGCACTGAACAGCTCTTTAAATACGGCATCAGAAAACCTTAAGCCTCTGATTAAAAAAAGTATTTCTACGCTAAAGATTGCCGGGATAAGAGAAGATAATACACAGGAGTTTTATAAAAGAATACTCTCGGACTCAAAACCTTACAAATTCTGTACGACATATCCTGACGGACACGGAAACCAGGCGCTTGTTTTCACAAGACAGACAAGCGATAACAAAATAAGATTTGTAGCAATTGTAATTGATGACTACCACGGAATAAGAGACTGCTTTGGATTTTATGAGATTTCCCGGTTTGAATGCGATAAAATTATTGAAAGATTCTATAAAGAGGAAAAGGAACTTAATATCACCCCGCAAAGCTTAAAGACAATTCTTCTAAATGCGGAAAAAATTTCAAACACAAGTGCCAACAACTGGCTTTTACCTTATGAATATGTATGCTGGAAAACTCTTTTAAATGATATAGAAGGAGATGCCCGCACATATAAAGAAATTCTATCCGAAAAGTTAACTCCAAAAGAACTTACACTCACGGATTTGGAAAAAATCTTCAATATGGATTTTACAGACAAATGGTTTCTGGATGCAAATTACAGCGATGAATTTGAACTTTTAACCGAGCAGAAACTTGAGGATCCCGATAAGATTATTGATGAAAATGTTAACAAAGTATTCTACCCCGAGGAAGCCGCGACATGGTCTGATAGATTGCTCACAGCAGCTTTTTTGAAGTTGTGCGAAAACAATACGGAAGATGCAACACTGCTTTACAGTCTGTATTTTGATGAAAAACTAAAACAGGAATTTTTTAAGAATATTCTTAAGAAAAGTATTTATGAATACTATGTAAGCTTAAAATTTAATACCGACCTCAATAACGGACGGTACACAATAAAAGAATTGGATGAAATAATTTCACAGATAGAGGGTTTGTGGGTATGTACAAAATAATGGCTCTTGACATCGGTACAAAACGCATAGGAATCGCTCTCAGCGACTACCTCTTGATGCTTGCATCAGGACATTCATATATTAATCGTGCGCCAGAAGATAAGGCTCTGGAAAATATTATTAAAATAGCCGTAGAAAACAATGTTAAAAAAATTGTAGTCGGTTTACCCTTAAACATGGATAATACTGAAGGGAAACAGGCAAATGACTGTAAAGAATTTGCGCAACAAATTAAAGGTTATGAAATAATTTACGAAGATGAAAGATTGACATCTGAGGCGGCCGAAGAAAATCTGCGAAACAAAAAAATAGACTTCAAAAAAGATAAAGGACTTGTTGATATTGAGAGTGCTTGTATTATACTTGAACAATATCTGGCAAGAAGAAAGGAGAATTAAAATGGTAAAAGACGAAAGACAATTAATTGAAACATTAGATGAAAACGGAAATGTCATTAATTTTGAATTATATGATATAGTAGAAGTTGAAGGTCGGGAATACGCACTTTTAATTCCGGCAGATACCGATGACAGTGAAGAAGAAGTTGTTTTAATGCGACTTTCACAGGAAGGTGAAGAATATATCTTTGAAAGTATCGAAGATGATGCGGAATTTGATAAGGTAGCTGAATACATCGAAAGCATGGACGAGGAAGAATAATTTGTTTGAAAAATTTACCGAAAAGGCAATAAACGTAGTAACCGAGGCACAAAACATTGCAAAATGCGAGCATTCAATGTGTGTTATGCCTGAACATCTCTTATTAGCGCTGGTTAAAGAGGCAAAAGGTATTTCTCTAAAGATTTTCAAATCATACAACATAGTTTTTGAAGAGTTGGAGAAAGAGCTTTTCAAAACCTCAAAAATTGAAACAACCGATATAGACCCGACAGCTATTGCGTTCAGTGATGCAATGAAGGTAATTTTGCGCAAGACTCTTGATCTTGCCGCAAAATCCGGCAATGCTACAGTTTTGTACGAACATTTGTTACTTGCGGTAATAACTGATAAAAATTCAAACAATCGTAATACTCTTGAAAAACTTGGTTTTGATATTCAAAAATCAAAAAGCCTGCTTGAAAAACTTGTTCAAAGAAAAACAAAACGGCTTTATCACCCTGAAATAGATGAAACAAAAGAGCCTGAAGTTAACATGTCAAAAGAAACCGACTCAATCTTTGACAGTAAAGTGTCATCCGCCGTATTTGAGCGTGCCGTATCCAAACTTTCCGCATCGAATTATGAGATTTTGGGAACAGAACAAATTATTTCTTCAATTCTTGAGGACAAAAATTCAGATTTAACAAAAATATTTGCACAGTTTGGCATCACGGCCGAAAACTTTGAAGAAAACCTCGCAAATATTCAATCACGCCAGTCCGAATACGAAGGCCGACAGATAATATTCACACCGAATGCTTTCCGCACAATGAGTATGGCATTACAGACTGCAAAGGAGTTAGGCTCATCGGTAGTATTGCCTGAACATATAGTTCTGGGTCTGCTAAAAACAAAAAAAGGCATTGCATATGATATTTTAAAAGCGCTGCATGTGAACGACGATGACCTTGCACACAGCATTATTAAACCTATTGAAAAGCAAATGCCCGAGACACTAACGATTTTAAGACTTGCAAAGCAGGAAGCAAGGCGATTGGGCAGATCTGTCGTCGGCACTGAAATGTTTTTACTAGGAATTATAGGTGAAGCAACAGGGGTCGGTGCAGCAGTACTTTCCGAACTTGAGATAAATATAAAAGATGCTCGCAATATTGTGGAAAAACTTATAGGTTTTGGTAACGAATACTTTGATAAAGAAATTGTTTTTACCAAACGCGCAAAAAGAGTACTGGAAAAAGCATGGGAATTCGCCAAAAAAGATAACCGAGAACGCATTGAATCCAAACACATGCTTTTAGCAATAACAACCGAGCCGACATCACTTGCAATGAAGGCACTTGAACAGTTGGGGGTTGATGCTGTTGAGATTAAAGAAGGAATTAAAAAACACACATGTTGAAAGACACGGTTGAATTATTTTTGGAAAAATATGATTTGCTGAAACCTAAAAATAATATACTTGTGGCATTTTCCGGCGGATACGACTCAATGTGCCTTCTTGATATAATGAAAAAACTTGCAAAGGAATATGAGTTAAATCTTTGCGCAGTACATTTAAACCATGGCTGGAGGGGAGAAGAAAGCGATTACGAAGAAAATATTTGCAGGACTTTCTGCAAAGACATAAATTTCTACTCTGAAAAACTTCCCGATAGTATCAGGCAAACAGAAACTGCCGCCCGTGAAGCACGTTATGACTTCTTCCAAAAATGTGCAGAAAAATTCAATTCCAAAGCTGTCCTCACGGCGCATAACGCAAATGATAATGCAGAAACCATATTTTACAGGATGATAAAAGGTACAGGATTTACCGGACTTGAAGGGATACAAGAAAAAAGGGGTATTTACTATAGACCTCTCCTAACGATTTATAGAAATGAAATTGAAGCATATTGCAAGAAAAATAACCTTACACCTAATAATGACAGCTCTAATTTTAATACGGAGTACCATAGAAATAAAATACGACACGAAATTTTTCCTGAATTAAAAAAAATCACTCCTGACTTTGAAAAAAATTTAAATAAAATTGGCTGCGCCGCCCAATCAGCAAATAAGATTATTGAAAAAAGCTTGAAAAATCTTGAAGATTATTCACCGGAAGATTTTTCCAGTCTGGAAGAATATCTGCAAAATACAGTAGTACACAAATTCGTCCGAAAGCTCAATCTTGATTACGATAGAAAAAAAATTGAAGAAATTACAACATTTATTAACAAAAATAAAAATCTAAAATCAGGTAAAAAACATTCTCTTTGCGCGGATAAATGGCTTTTTGTAAATAATCAGAGAATTAAAATCCTCACAAACAGTGAAAAAAAATCACTTCCTGAGGTTCATATAACAAAAGACGGGACTTACGAAATCGGCGGCTACAGACTTATCATTACAAAATGCAGTCAAATGCCGGATAATTTTCCTCCGGACAAAAATTTTACGGCATATACACAACTGGATGATATAGATTTTACCCTGCGCCAGAGGAAAAACGGCGACCTGATTCAACCTTTAGGAACTAAGGGCAAACAAAAATTAAAAAAATATTTAATTGCAAAACAAATCCCCGAATATAAAAGGGATGATTTACTCTTTTTGTGTCGCAATAACGAAGTTTTTTGGGCTCCGGGCCTGGCTATAAGTGACAAAATAAAAGTTATAACTCAACCTACGCATATGTTAAAATTAGAAAAGAGGTAGATTATGGAAGTAAAAAGTGAAGATCTTAAAATTCTTTTTACAGAAGACCAGATTCAAAGAAAAATTAAAGAACTTGCAGATAAAATAAATTATCTTTATAAAGATGAAGAAGTAATTGCTATCTGTGTCCTTAAAGGTGCAGTAATGTTTGCTGTTGACCTTGTAAAACACCTTAAAATGCCATTAAAATTGGAATTTATAAGATTGTCCAGCTATGGTACAGGAACTGTTTCCACCGGCAAAGTTCACGCCGTTGACATTTCACTGCCCGACTTAAACGATAAAAATGTTTTAATAATAGAGGACATAATTGACACCGGACATACTGCAAAATTTTTACTTGACTTTATAAATAATAATTTTAAAACTAAAAGCACGAAATTTTGTTCGCTTCTGGACAAAAAGATTTCACGCGTAAGTGATATTGAGCCGGACTATTACGGATTTGATATAGATGACAAATTCGTTGTAGGTTATGGCTTAGATTATGAAGGTTATTTTAGGAACTTAAGATATATTGGATACAAAGCAAGTGTATAAAAATGCCTTAGAAAAACTCGACGAATTTTTTACAATTGACCTGCGGAGAAATTTCGGAGAAATCTTTACTGTATTAAAAAAAATTATTCAGTTTAATTCCGGCTGTATATATCTTTCCGACAACAATAAATATTCCTCTAACAGTGAAAATTCTTGCGAATTTGAAATTTCAGAAAATTTAAAGATAAAAAATGCTGTTTTCGGTGTCATAAAAATTCAGCGTAATCAGGAATTTTCCCAAAAGGAACAAAGAATTTTTAAAACTTGTGCTTCAATAATTGCCAATATAATTAAAGAACATGAATTATCAAAAATCATATCCCAACAGCTAAAGACATTGCAGGAAGGGATTCAGGAAAAAGATGAAGCCTATAAATCCGTAAAAAGTCAGAATGAATTTTTTGCAAATTTTTCACACGAATTAAGAACCCCGCTCAGTGCTGTTATTGGATCATCTGAACTTCTGGCAGAGGGTATATTCGGCAATCTTAATACAAAACAGGCCGAGTATATAAATGATATTAGAATTTCTGCTTTACATCTTCTGGGCATGATAAACGATATTCTTGATATTTCAAAGCTTGAAGCAAAATCAATGAAACTTAACCTTACGCAATTTGAATTATCCCGTACATCTGATGAGGTTTGTAATATTTTAAAACCACTTGCGCAGAAAAAACATATAACAATTCAAAAAGACTACGGAAAAAATACAGAAATACGTGCAGATTACAGTAAAATTCAACAGGTTTTATTTAACCTGATAAATAATGCGATTAAATACACACCGGACAACGGTTTGATAAATATCAGCATAAAAAAAGAAAACCGATTTATTATTATAAAGGTTAAAGATAACGGAATTGGGATAGAAAAAAAATATCACAGGAAAATATTTAATAAATTTGTTCAATTAGGGACACAAAAAAACTCCAACGGCTTAGGACTTACTATAACAAAAGAACTCGTAAAACTTCATAACGGTAGAATTTCCTTAAATAGTGCGCCAAATGAGGGAGCCGAATTTTTAATAAAACTACCTGTCAAAAACTTGTAATTTTTATAAAATATGTTATAATAAAAATGTCTATACTAATCAGGAGGATAGATATGGCATCCATAAGAGGTGCAGTGGAAGAAGCAATTACGGATGATTTTGCGTTTATAAAATATTTTTTATATGCGATTCCGATATTTTTTTGTTATATTTTATTTAGCC
>CAYYAG010000028.1:0-3967 GCA_964470005.1 uncultured Muribaculaceae bacterium | reverse complement strand
ATTTTGGGTGCTATAGTCGTCACATCACTTATATTGTATTCAAAAACTCAAAAAATTAAAGATGCATACAATTTTGTACTTATTTCCAATACCTGCATGGATGTTCTGGTAGCAATTATATTTTTCATACCGCAGTTGCTGCTGGTAAACGGATTAATTGTAGGCATAATTGCATACCTGTTCGGGGTATTTCTGAGTTTAGAAAATCCTATATTCATTTTTCTATGCAGCATGGCACTTGCAATGAATATAGCCATCACAGGTAATTATCTTGCCCAGATATACTATGAAATTGTGCCCAGAGAAGACAACAACTAAAGCATTTCGCGCAACTTTTTAAGCTTATCTCTTATTTCGGCAGCGCGTTCAAAGTCAAGGATTTTTGCGGCTTTATGCATATCTTTTTCAAGTTTTTCAATAAGTTTAGGCAAATCTTTAGTTTCAATTCCGAGGTCTACCATTTCTTCTGCAACGACATCTTCAAAGTCGCGATAGCTTGCGACCAGTGACAAAAGATTATTTTCAACAGGTTTTTTAATAGTCTGCGGCACAATACCGTATTTTTTATTGTAAGCAATCTGAAGCTCGCGTCTGCGTTCAGTTTCATCAATAGCTTTTTGCATTGAGTCTGTTATTTTATCGGCATACATAATAACTTCACCGCAGGAATTACGTGCCGCACGACCGATTGTTTGGATAAGACTTGTTTCTGAGCGCAAAAAGCCTTCTTTATCAGCATCCATAATAGCCACAAGCGAGACTTCGGGAATATCAAGGCCTTCTCTCAAGAGGTTAACCCCAACAAGCACATCAAATTCACCCAGCCTTAAATCGCGCAAGATTTCAACACGTTCAAGCGATTGGATTTCACTATGCAAATAGCGAACCCTGATTCCTTCCTGAATAAAGAAATCCGTTAAATCCTCAGCCATTTTTTTAGTAAGTGTAGTAATTAAAACTCTTTCATTTTTCTCAGTCCGTTTATGGATTTCATTTTTCAAATCATTAATCTGAGTATCAATAGGTCTTACAGAAATTTTGGGATCCACCAACCCCGTAGGGCGAATAATTTGTTCCACTAGCTGATCTGAGGTTTCGCGTTCAAATTCTCCAGGGGTTGCAGAAATATAAATTTTTTGTCCTACTTTTGCAAAAAACTCTTTTGACGTAAGCGGCCGGTTATCTTTTGCACAGGGGAGCCTAAAGCCATATTCAACCAGAACATCTTTTCTTGAGGCATCTCCATGACTCATCCCTTTTAGCTGCGGTAACGTTACATGGGATTCATCAATTACGGTTAAAAAATCTTCTTTAAAATAGTCCAATAAAGTTGCAGGATGCGAACCCGGCGGCCGGCGCTCTATAATTCTGGAATAATTTTCTATACCCGAGCAATAACCCATCTCCTTAATCATTTCCATATCATATTTAACACGCTGTTCAAGCCTTTGGGCTTCAACAAGCTTATTTTCGGCATTAAGCTCTTGCAGGCGCTGTTTTAATTCTGCATTAATCAACTCCATTGTTTCATCAACATTTTCATCATATGAAAGATAATGCACCGCAGGATAAATAACAACACTTTCCGGTGTTTCTATTATTTCACCGGAGACATTATCAATTTTCACAATTTTTTCAATTTCATCGCCGAAGAAATAAATTCTGGTGATAATTTTTTCATAAGCAGGCATAATTTCGACGATATCGCCTCTTGCGCGAAAAGTAGAGCGTTCCAGCACAAGGTCATTTCTCTTATACTGAACATTGACAAGATGTCGCAGCAAATCATCTCTATCTACGGCATCGCCCACTTTTAATTCAACCGAGCCTTTGAAATAATTTTCCGGCAAACCCAAACCGTATATACAGCTGACAGAAGCAACAATTATCACATCATTACGCTCATTAAGGCATCTTGTAGCATTATGCCTCAAGCGGTCAATTTCTTCGTTAATTGAAGCAGTTTTTTCAATATAGGTGTCAGTTCTAGGGATATAAGCTTCCGGCTGGTAGTAATCGTAATAGCTTATAAAATATTCAACCGCATTATCAGGAAACAGTTCTTTAAACTCGTTATACAGCTGAGCAGCGAGGGTTTTATTATGCGCAATAATAAGTGTTGGTTTTTGAACGCGTTCAATAACATTAGCGATTGTAAAAGTCTTTCCGGAGCCCGTTATTCCCAGGAGGGTCTGAGCATCATCGCCGCTATTCAAGCCGTCAACAAGGGCATTAATTGCTTTTGGCTGGTCACCTGCGGGACTGTAATCGGATTTTAACTTAAATTTTCTATACTGCATAACAAAAGTTTATAACAAATAATATAAAAATCCACTATACAGATGCCAGAATTCTGGTGACGAATATATCTTTATCGTTTTCCGTCAAAACAAGAGCCGCATTTTCAGGCAGGGCTAGACGTGCATTCAAATAATCTCTGATGAGTTTTTTTTGTTCTTCTTCAGTAAATTCAAACCACACAGGCGTATATGCAATTTTATTCAGAACCATGCATTCAATATCCTCGAGCATTTCCAAATCTGCCTGAACATGGGAAGGGTAAGCCGATTTTTTTTCAACGACTTTTTCGGATTTTTTATCCGTCTTTTTTGAAGAAGATTTCTTTTTTTCATCTTTAAATCTATCGCTTAAAGCCACAATACCTCCTAATTTATTATATTTTCGAACTTTTTCATCAAGTTAGTACGATAGATACTATCCGTAAGGTGCAGAGCCAAATCTCTATAGCTGCGTGCAACATTTGAATCCGGATTTATATCACTCACAGGAATTCCTTTATTAATTGATGACATCATAGTAAAGTAGTTATTAGGGATTTTCCAGTAAACTTTTCTACCCATAACATTTTCGATATCTTCAATACTTATTTCATCGTTTTCCATATATCTGTTTAAAATTATTTGAGTTTTATTTTTATGAAATCCCAATCTTTCAAACAATTCAATACATCTTTGCGTATTACGCAGTGCGGGGAGGTTAGCTACGGTAATGAGGAATATCAAGTCAGATTCTGTAAGGGCAGCAATATTTTTCGCATCAAAACTTGATTCTGCATCTACCACAATATACGAAAATGTTTTTTTCAACATTCCAAACAATCTTGTAATATGTTCGGGCAAGATATCTGCAGCCTGCTTAAAAAACGGTGGATCAGCCAGCACATAAAGGGATGTATTTTTGTATTTTTCAAGAGTACTCAAGAGAAAGTCATCATTAACCTTATCGAGATTTTCGAGCATATAAGAGATATTAAAAGACGGCTTCAAGTCCATAAAGGTAGTTATATCGCCAAGTTGAAAATTCAAATCCAAAAGTGCCACATTTTCTTTAGTAATTTTAGCGAGTTCCAGCGCGAGGTTGGAGGCTACAGAAGTTTTACCGATACCGCCTTTATTAGAAAATACAGATATAATTTTACATTTAGTATCTTTTTTAGGTGCGCAAAACAGAGCTTCATTAAGTTTATTTAATACTTCAACAAACTCCGTTTTTATCAACGGTAATGCAAGAAATTCTTTTGCACCTGCTCTCATAACTCTTACTATCAAATCAACGGAAGGGTTATCCGAAAGCACCAGAACTTTGCAGTTATGGATATTTTGTGTAACATCAGAAACAAATTCCAATTTTACATCCGGATTTTGTGACACATCAACAATTAATATAGATTTATCAAGTGATGACAGCTTCTCAAATATTCCCGGATACTCAGGGAATTCGTCAAGAATTTCAAATTGTTCAAGTTCTTTTAAATAAAGTGCAAGAACACTTCTTGTCTGATTATTATCTGTTAAAACTAACGTTGAAACCCTATTCTGCATACATAGATTTTAGCATATTTTTTTAAATCAATCAATAAGAAAAACGGAGCCGAAAGTTTTCCGGCTCCTTACATCCTGGGGGGATGTTAAAAAAGCTTTTCCAATTTTTCAAGACGCTTTTCAAG
>CAYYAG010000027.1:18757-21315 GCA_964470005.1 uncultured Muribaculaceae bacterium | reverse complement strand
TAATAAAATTCTTATATCAAAGCAATATTTCATATAAACTTGAAGCTTCCTGAACACTCACATTGCCTTCTGGAATTTTCAAAACTTTTACTTCAACATTACGATTTGCATATTCTATAGTAATTACATCCCCAACTTTTAATTGTTTAGAGGGCTTTGCGGGATTACCATTTACTAAGACACGACCCATGTCTGAAACTTCATTGGCTACCGTTCTTCTTTTTATTAACCTTGACACCTTTAAAAATTTGTCTAATCTCATAGGAGTATTATACCATATTTATGATATAATTTGAATTATGAAAAAGGCTGTTTTAACTTTATTTTTTATTTTGTTATTTCAAACCGCAGCAATAGCATTGGATAGTGCAATAAAATTTGTTCAGGTAACAGACACTCACTTTGACTCTAAAAACTCTTATTCTGGCGAAGTGCTTAAAAGAACAGTACAGGATATAAATCGTTTAAAAGACGTATCCTTCGTTGTTTTTACCGGGGATAATCTTAATAACCCCAACGCGGAAGATTTGGATGATTTTATAAAGATTATTAACAAATTAAAAGCCCCTTATTACCTTGTTATAGGAAACCATGATGTTTTCAAGAGTAAAAACCTCTCTAAAGAAAGGTACAATGAAATTGTCAGAGAAAATAATATCTTCTGGTTTCATAGAAAATGGAATTATCTGTTCAGAAAAAAAGGCTATACATTTATAGTAGTTGACGGAGCAAAAGAAATTATTCCGGGGGCTGTAGGGTATTATAGAGCTGATACACTTGAATGGCTTGATAAACAGTTAACTAAAAACCAGAAAAAACCTGTGATTATATTCCAGCATTACCCTATAATTGATGCTCCGGAATTCGGAAGCTCACGATTGAAAACTCACAGAACATATCAACCTGAGAAATATTTTGATATGTTAGACCTTCATGATAATGTTATTGCAATTATCTCAGGGCATTTTCATGTAAACAGCGAAATGATGCGAAACGGCGTTTACCACATAAGTACACCCTCTTTGCTCGGCAACCCTCATGTGTACAAGATTATTGATATAGTTTCAAAAGACGGTCTTTCACCCATAATCTACACACAGTTGAAAGAAGTTGAAATAGAGGATTAGTTGCATTTTTTTTAAAATAATATTATAATTGTAACAACAATATTTTTGAGGTATAAGGCAATGGATGAGTCGGGAAATTTACTCTTTAATCTGTTTCTAATAGCATTCCTGTTATTTTCAAACGGTTTTTTTGTGGCAGCCGAATTTGCAATGGTAAAAGTTAGAAAAACCAGAATTGAACAACTGGTTAAAGAAGGCAACAATACCGCAAAAATTGCACTTGAAGCAATTAAAGATTTGGATAAATTTATTGCTGCCGTTCAGCTTGGTGTAACAATATCAAGTATAGGCTTAGGCTGGGTGGGAGAAGGAACACTCGCGCGAATTATTGAACCGATATTCGTATTCTTGCCAGGTATAAGCCAGACTATTGCTACCCATACAGTTTCTGTATCACTTGCTTTTGCTCTGATTACATTTTTACATGTTGTTCTCGGTGAACTTATCCCCAAATCTATTGCGCTTGAATACACTGAAAAAACCGCCTTAATTATTGCACGCCCTATGCAGGCAATAACATTTGTTTTCAATCCTTTTATCTGGCTGCTAAACGGATTCGGGAATTGGGTTTTAAAACTAATGCACATCCCGCATTCACATAAATCATCACTCGTTCATTCATCAGAAGAATTGGATATGCTGGTTGATGCAAGCTATAACGGCGGAGTTTTAAACGAAACTGAAAAAGATATGCTGCATAATGTATTTAAATTTTCAGATTTAACAGCAAAACAGGTTATGGTTCCGAGAACTGATATGGTCTGTGTACCTATAAATATGTCTTTGGAAGAATTAAATAAACTCGCTATGGAAAACCAATATACACGCTATCCTGTTTATGAAAGTGATATTGATCATATAACAGGATTAATCCACGTAAAAGACCTGTATAAATTGTCTATTGATGATACAACTTGCCCCATTGAACGTATTCAACGTGATATCCTGCTCGTTCCGGAAACCATGACTATGGACAACCTTGTGTTGGAATTTAAAAAACGCAAAGGTCAAATGGCAATCGTTGTTGATGAATTCGGCGGAACTTCCGGTCTTATAACTCTGGAAGATGTAATTGAAGAAATCTTCGGTGATGTTCAAGACGAATTTGATGAAGAAGAAGAACAGGAATGCGATATTCGGGAAATTGCCCCTAATACATACATAGCAAATGCCATGATGCGGACAGACGAAATCGCAGAATATTTTAATATAGATGAGGAAGCCATTGACGATGAAGATATCGACACAATAGGCGGGCTTGTTGTAAAACTTTTGGGAAGAATTGCTGAGGTAGGCGATACTGCCACTCACCTGGGTTTAACATTTATAGTTAAAGAAATAGACGGGGCACGTATAACAAAACTGGAAATTATTAAAGAAGAAGAATCCCCTGTTCAGCAGCAAGTTCAGGAATAATTTAACACACAAGCA
>CAYYAG010000027.1:0-18657 GCA_964470005.1 uncultured Muribaculaceae bacterium | reverse complement strand
AGAAGAAGAATCCCCTGTTCAGCAGCAAGTTCAGGAATAATTTAACACACAAGCATACATTCATGGCTCCCTTAGTTTATAGAATACGCCCCGTCGGCAAGAACTATTACAGGATTATTTATTATAAAATAATTCCTCGTCAAATGTCTTACCGTCGCGCATATGCTTCCCTCCCCGCTTTTGACTCTTTTTAATTCCTTCATTTATTAACTCCTTTTTATAGATTTATTATATTTTAAATCTACATTAAAATAATGATTTTTCACTAACTCCTCTTTTTAGTTGATGTAGGGTGCCCGATATTGTATAGAATAGAAATATATTGAACAATATTTGGGCGGATTAATGAGTCAAGATTTCGATTTTACATCGTATAATAACATTAAACGATTATCCGAAGAGGAACTTACAGCACTCTGGGAGAAATATCTTGCGGACAAAAATGATAAAACTTCACGAGATGCATTAATCATTCAATATATTTATTTAATCCGTTATGTTGTCGGCAGAGTGAGAGTTACGTTACCTGCCACAATTTCTATAGAAGATATAGCAGGTTATGGGGTTGAAGGTCTTATAAATGCAATTGAAAGGTACTCACCACAAAAAAATACCCGATTTGAGACCTATGCACTTATAAGAATTCGCGGAGCAATTCTGGATAAAATTCGTTCACAGGACTTTCTGCCAAGAAGCATACGCCAAAAAATTAAAGTTTTAAAAGAAGCACAAGAGGCCTTAAAACAGGAGCTCGGGCGTATGCCTACTACAACTGAGATTGCAAACAGAGTTGACATGGAACCTGAAAAGGTTAATCAGCTTCTATCGGAAGATGTAACAATAACTTCATTATACGAAAAGAAAGGCAACGCGGAAGACAGTGTAGAAATTATTGACACAATCCAGGATACCCACAAGCTTAATCCGCAGGAAAATGCCGAAGAAAATAATGTTAAACAGGAATTGGAGAGGGCTTTGATGAGATTACCGGAAAGAGAACGAATTATAATGGTTCTTTACTATCAGGAAAACATGACACTTAAAGAAATAGGCGAAACAATAAGTATGTCTGAGTCCAGAGTTTGCCAACTGCACGCTCAAGCAATTATGAAATTAAAAAATATTCTCAGCGAAAATCGTTCAAGCCGTCTGCGCAAAGCTATTGTTGCCTAGCGATCGCTCCGGTAATTAATTATTACAAAATCAATTCTGTTGTTAAGGTTTGCATCTTTTGATACATTATCTGAATATGGCATAAATTCTCCGTAACCTATACAATAAAGTCTCTCCGGTGATATTTTTAAATACCTCATTAAATACATGGTTATACTATGCGCCCTGGCAAGCGAAAGCTCCCAATTCTCTGCATAATTTGATAATTCAGGATCGGCGCTTTCTGTATGCCCCTCAATAACACACAGCTTATCCGTTTGTTCCAATACTGCGCCTATCGCATTTAAAATACTTATCCCCTCCTTTTTTATCTTTTCTTGAGCTTTATTAAAAAACACATCTTCATCAATACTTACAATTAACCCCCTCGGAACATAAGTAAAATACATGGCGCCATCGGGCTTGACAGTACTTTTAAACAGTTCTTCAATTTTTTTCATCTCTGCCGCATCATATACTGCACATGCAGCAGGTGAAAAGAAAAACAATAGACCTAGTAGGTATATACTTGTGACAGTCTTTAGGAATCCCATAAAGTTATTATTCAGCACAAAATTACTAAAATAATCCCCTGACAAGGTTAAGGCTTGATTATTGAAATAACATATTTATCATTAAAATATTTATTAGCACAATTTTGTAACTGCTCCGGCGTGACGTTTTTAATCTTTTCTTTCGCCCTTTCATTAAAATCAAATCCGAGACCCGTTACTGCATAATGAGCATAAGTGGCTGCCTGCTGGCTATTATCCTCCTGCGAGAATGCCCATTTACCAATTAAATTATTTTTGGCATTTTCTAATTCTTCACCTGTTACCAATTCTGTTTTAATTTTATCAAGTTCTTCTTGAAATCCTTTCAATGAAACTTCTATATTATTAGGCTCTGTTGCTATATAAATAGAAAAATTAGCGCATAACCTTGCAACATCATATGAACTTCTGACAACATATGCCAGCCCCTTTTTATCGCGAAGTTCAAGAAACAACCTTGATGATAAACCTGATGCCCCTAGTATTATATTTAATAACGCAAGAACAGGATAATCCTCCTGACTTGCTGTTTCAACAATCCAGCCTTGAATTATATGTGCCTGATTTGCATCCGGTTTTATTGCTTCAACATTTTTTGACTCATTTAAAACAGGAGGCTCAATTGTCGGTAAATCAATTATAGAAGGCTCAAGGTCACTAAAACGTTCATTTAATCTGCTCTCTACATATTCAAAATCCAAATCGCCAACAAAGGCAATGACCTTTTTACTGTTTTGCAAAAATGTTTTATAACCGTTTATGACACCATCTTTGTGAACATTATCAAGATTTTCCAATATAACGGTATTTGTATATCCATAATGATGATTAGCATATAAGTTCTTATAAAAGTTATCCACAACTTTTGCCCTTGGAGAATCAAGCTGAGCCTGAATTTCACCAGCAAGCTTTATCCGCTCTTTTTCGAAATCATCAAAAGTAGTATTTTTAACAATATCTTCAAGAATCTCAAGCGCTTTATCAAAGTCTTCATTAAGACAAACAAATTTAAGCTTTAAATAATCCAGCTTCAATTCACTGGAAAACTCTATCGCATATCTGTCCAGTTCATCCGCTAACTGCTCAGCCGTACGATTTTTGGTTCCTTGAAGAAACAGCCTGGTCATCAAAGTATAATTACCGGGATTAGCTATTGGATCATTTAACGATAAGTTAAAACATACAGCTACTCTCGGGGTATTTTTGTTACGTTTATATAAAACTTCAATATTATTTCGTAAGTTAAAGATTTTCTTATCCATCACTCTCTCCTGACGTTTATACTAACATAAATAATCAACCATTGCAATTCACCGCATAAAAATTCTTGTAATAAAACCATATTTTTAATATAATAAGGATATGGAAATAATAAAAAAGATAAAATTAAGAGATTTTAATATCGGCGGTGATAAGCTTACTATCTTTGCAGGACCGTGTGCGGCTGAAAGCATGGAAATTCTTGAAGAAACCGCAAAAGGATTGAAAGAAATTACAACAAGATTAGATATTAACTTTGTTTTCAAATCATCTTTTGACAAGGCTAACCGATCCTCTATAAATTCATATCGGGGACCCGGTATGAAAAAAGGTCTTGAAATGCTGCAAACTATCAAGACAAAATATAATGTGCCTATAATTACAGACATTCACACTCCTGATCAGGCAGCACCTGTAAGTGAAGTTGCAGATATTCTGCAAATACCCGCATTTTTATGCCGACAGACTGATTTGCTTGTTGCTGCAGGTTTAACAGGAAAGATTGTTAACATTAAAAAAGGGCAATTTTTAGCACCTGAACAAATGGGACCTTTAGTCAAAAAAGTAGAAGATTCCGGTAACAATAACATATTAATTACAGATAGAGGAACTTCTTTTGGTTACAACAACCTGGTTGTAGACTTTAGATCAATCCCTATAATGCAGGAATTCGGTTATCCGGTTGTATTTGATGCTACACATAGCGTGCAGCTTCCGGGAGCAAATTGTACATGCTCAGGCGGGGACAGAAGATTTGTTCCTCCTCTTGCAAAAGCGGCTATGGCAGCAGGCGCAAATGCGTTATTTTTTGAGGTTCATCCCGCCCCTGACAAGGCTCTGTGTGACGGTCCGAATATGATTGCACTGGATAATGCGGAGGAACTTTTCAGACACTGTAAAGATATTTTTGAGATTGTAAGAAAATGAATATACAAACATTTGTAGCGGGCCCTATTGATGCCAATAATTATCTTTTAACAGACGGTGATGAAGCCGTCTTGATAGATTGTTCCGAAGTAAAACAGGAAGTTTTAGATGCTCTTGATGGCAAAAAATTAAAATATATATTGCTAACTCATGGACATTTTGATCACGTTCTTGGTGTAAACGGAATGAAAGAAAAAACAGGTGCAAAAGTTCTGGTTAATAAAAACGATATTCCGCGTATGGAAGAATCTGCAAACATAATGCAGACTTTTGGGATTATGGGTGTAGAAATACCGGAAGCTGACGATTATATAAAAGAAGGGGACTTTATAACTTTTGGTAATACAACAATAAAAGCTATTGCCACTCCGGGACATACCGAAGGCGGGATGTGCTACTTTATTGACGGAAAACTTTTTTCCGGCGATACTTTATTTAAAGGGACTGTCGGCAGATGCGATTTGCCCGGCGGGAATTTTCAAAAACTTTCTGATAGCGTAAACAATAAACTTTTCACCTTGGAAGAAAGTACTGTTGTATATCCCGGTCACGGTTCTACTACAACAATTGCTTATGAAAAACAGTATAACGAAATAATTTAGAGGGATAATATGAAAACTCAATTGGAAAATATTTACAAAAGTGCAGCAGAAGATCTTGAAAAAGCTTCGTCTATAAGCGATGTCGAAGAAATCAGAACAAAATATTTAAGCCGCAAAGGTGAATTTAATGAAATTAAAAAAGGATTAAAGGATCTTTCAGATGAGGATAAAAGAGTAGTAGGTGCTTTAGCAAATGAGATTACCCGAAAGCTTGAAACCGCCTTAAAAACCAGATATGATGAGTTTTATAAAAGGGAATTAAACGAAAAACTTCAACATGAAAGAATTGATGTAACGCTACCCGGTAAGTTTACTCCAATAGGGCATACACATCCTCTGACATCCACAACAAATGAAATTGTATCAATTTTCCAGAATCTTGGTTTCTCTGTTGTACCTGATGAGTTGTCACCGGAAGTTGAAACTGAATACTACAATTTTGATATGCTAAATGTTCCTAAAGATCATCCCGCACGTGATGTACAGGATACATTTTACACAAAGTTAGCAAAAAATGTTGTATTACGAAGCCAAACTTCAGGCGCACAAATACATGCAATGGAAGTCAAAAATCCGCCGATTCGTGTTGTTTCTCCGGGGAGGGTTTACAGAAACGAAAACATTAACGCCCGTAAAAACAACTTTTTCCATCAAATAGAAGGATTATACGTTGATAAAGACATTACATTCGGTGATTTAAAGGGAGTATTAAACGAATTTATCAGAATATATTTTGGCTCAAGCCGTCCGACAAGGTTCAGAAGCAGCTTTTTCCCTTTCACAGAACCATCTGCCGAGGTAGATGTTCAATGTATTATGTGTGAAGGCAAGGGCTGCAGAACTTGTTCCGGTACAGGATGGCTGGAAGTTCTTGGCTGCGGAATGGTCGATCCTAATGTTTTACGCGGCGTCGGAATTGATCCGGATGTTTATACAGGATTTGCTTTTGGTATGGGCGTTGAAAGACTTGCCATGCTTAAATATGCAATCGACGACATTAGATTATTTTTCAATGACGATGTGAGGTTTTTAGAACAATTCTAAAATGTTACATCATCAAAGTTACTTAACAACCTTATTCAATCCATGCGGCTTATCGACATTCCTGTGAAGTTTAAGGGCAGCTTCAAGTGCCAGAAGCTGAATCATTACCGCAACGCAAAAATATTTAACTATTTTGCTTTCACAATCAATATTAATATTGTATGAATAATTTATTTTGACGTTTTTATTACCCAGAATACAAATCGGAGGCCTGTATTCTTCTTTTATTTTATTCAAATTTTTAGTTGCAATATAACTTAAGTCATCAACCAGAATATAAATTAAAACCGCCTTATTGTTTAAAACAGCAGCATGCCCATGCATAAACTCACCTAGGATATGTGACGTAACATTTAGATATGATGTTTCCTTAATCTTTAATGACGCCTCTTTTGCAAGAGCATAAGAAATACCATCCGCACATATTACAATATTTTTATATTTAGAAATAAATCTACCAAGCATTTTAATTTTAGGTCTTAGTTCATAGGTTTTTTCAATATAACGCGGGATAGATATAACTTCATTTAAATAATTGTCAACATCAAAGCCTTTAATCTTTGCGAATTTTAACGCAAGGAGTGTAACACACATCATCTGAGATGTTAAAGATTTTGTAGCTGCAATACTTCTTTCAACACCGGCATGGCAGCAAACTTTGTAATCAGATGCATTCCAAATCGTGGAATCTTCCTTATTAGTAATACATAAAGTTCTTACTCCGGATTGTTTTGCCTTAATCAAGGCTTTATTGGTATCAGACGTCTCACCGGATTGGGTTATGAATATATAGAGCATATTTTCGGAATGCGGAATAACAGCTTTGAGCAGGAATTCGCTGGAATAAATTGCACGTGCTTCTATAGCAGCAATACTGCCGAAAATGTCCGCCCCATATCTTGCACAATGGTAAGAGGATCCGCTTGCAACAAATACAACTTGTTCAATACCTTGCGGTACATCCAGTAAAATTTTTTCATTATCGCTGATATAAGTATTAACCAGATGCTCAAGGATTTCTGACTGCTCAAAAATCTCACGCTCCATACTGCTTTTTTTTCTTTTAAAAAACATTTTCACCCGCATGAAAAATTTCCACCTTCAAGTTGCTTACCCTAAAGCTTCCTTTAACAATTCATTGACTGTTTTCGGATTGGCTCTGCCTTTGGTTTCCTTCATAACCTGCCCCACGAAAAAGCCCAACAGTTGAACTTTACCGTTTCTATATGAAGTAACCTGATCAGGATTAGCGTCTACAACTTTTTGAACAATTTCTTTTATTGCACTTTCATCCGTAATCTGGCTCAAGCCTTTTTCCTCAACAATTTGGGAAGCCTTTTTGCCGTCTTTCATCATATCAAAAATAATTTGTTTACCAATATTATTTGAAATAGTATTTTTTTCAATCAGTGAAATCAATTCAGCCAGATTTTCAGGAGTTAATCTGGTATCAGCAATTTCAAGTTTTTCTTCTTTTAAGTACGCAGAGATTTCACCCATAATAAAATTCACTGCAATTTTAGGGGTTGCCCCGAGTTTTAATACTTCATCAAAAAACAATGCAAGTCCCATCTGTTCTACAATTACAGTTGCATCGTATTCACTCAACCCTAAATCCATATATCGCTGTCGCTTTGCAGAGGGTAATTCCGGCATTTTAGACCTGATTTCTTCGACCCATTCTCTTGAGATTTCTAAAGGCATCAAATCAGGCTCCGGGAAATATCTATAGTCATGCGCATCTTCTTTACCTCTCATTGAACGGGTTTCACGCGAATTATCATCCCATAATCTTGTTTCCTGAACGACTTTGCCGCCATCTTCGACTATTTCAATCTGCCTGTCAATTTCATATTCAATGGCTCTTTGAAGTGCTGAAAAACTATTTACGTTTTTAATCTCAGCGCGCGTGCCAAATTCTTTTGAGCCTTTAGGCATAATAGAAATATTTGCATCGCATCTCATAGAACCTTCTTCAAGGTTTCCATCACACACACCGATATATCTTACGATATTGCGCAATTCTTCCATATAAGCTCTTGCCTCATCGGAGCTTCGCATATCAGGTTCTGATACAATCTCCAAAAGCGGAGTACCCGCACGATTTAGGTCAACCAAAGAGTAACTTGACCCCGCAAGACCGTCAGCTCCTGCATGAACAAGCTTTCCGGCATCTTCTTCCAGATGTGCGCGGGTGATACCAATTCTTTTACCTTTTATATCAATATGACCATTTATACAAATAGGTTCATCGTACTGAGAGATTTGATAACCCTTGGGCAAGTCCGGATAAAAGTATTGTTTTCTGTCAAACTTACAGCGGGATGGAATTTCACAATTCAATGCAAGCCCTGTTAGTATCCCCATATTGACGGCTTCCTTGTTCAATACCGGCAAAACTCCCGGCATTCCAAGGGTAATCGGACTGATTTCAGTATTTTGTTCTTTACCGAATTCTGTCCCATCAGGGGCAAATATCTTTGATTTGGTCTTTAACTGTGCGTGAACTTCCAAACCAATAACTACTTCGTACTTATCTCTCAAATTTTCCATTGCTTTCTCCTTATCGTATGATAATTATAGCATAAAAATTTATTTCCTATCAGGTTTTCATAATAAACCGGCAAGCCACTTTATGTATTATAACACCCTCATTGAATCCTGCTATAACGGTCAAAGCATTACAATAAATACCCTACCTTGAGTAAATTGCATTCTTATCTACATTAAGCTCTGAAGGTTTGTAACTTTTTAAGTAATCAATAGCCTCTTGAGGAGTTTGGGCAAGATAGTAAAGGCTTCTTACATTTTTATTTGCAAATTTCTGCTCAATAATTTCCTCAAAAAAATCATTCAATTTATCATAAAATCCATTTGTATTTAAAATCACAATCGGCTTTTTATTATAACCCAATTGTTTTTGAACAATCATTTCCGACAACTCCTCAAGTGTTCCAAAACCACCTGCAAGTGCAACTACTGCATCAGAAATACTATCAATTTTGGCTTTGCGTTCACGCATCCCCTCAGTTACAAAAAATTCATCACAGCCCTCTGTAAAAACACCCATGCTTTGGAGTTTTTCAGGCATAACGCCTGTAAGTTTTGCCCCAAGCTCTTTTGCTGCACCTGCACAAGCCCACATAAGGCCAAGATTACTTCCGCCATATACCATATCATACCCGTTTTCTGCAATTAATCGTCCGAGCTCAGCAGCATCTTTATAATATACCGGTTGTAAAAAATTTGAAGATGATGCAAATACACAAATTCTTTTAATCATTAAACTCACCGCCTATTCTGTAAAAATATGAACAATCAACACCGCTGCCTGTTTCTGAACAATCTTCTGCAAGTACCTCCAAGCTTTTTTCGTAACCAAAAGGACGAATTTTTCCTTCATCCAGTATATAAATGCCAAAAATATCTTTTCCCCAGGTGTTAGGGGGCAGAACACCGTTTATATCAAACATCATCATAAACCAAGGATCATCATCTTCATGTTTTACAATATCTTTAATCCCGACAATTTGCATCCCATTATCAGAAAAATACAAATCATGGAAGTAATAATAATCTTCTTTAGAAACTCTGCTACCGTTCATAAACTTTGGCTTATATCGCCCGGGGAATTTATCGGAATAATGTATCCGAAGGTAGGGTTTTATAAGCTGCAAAAGTATCTTTTCACGCTGTTCAGCATTGGCCTCAGAAAAACTTTTTAAAATCTCATCATCTGCCTGAGCATTAATAACCGTAAACATGTATGCAACTTTATTATATTTTTCATTCCATTTGGAAATCAAGCTTGCCTGAAAATAATTTTCAATTTTTACAGGCACAAATAACATTATTAATCCTAAAATAACAAATAACGTAATTGAATATTCAAGCTTCCAAAATTTTTTCTTTTCCATAACAGTCACGCCATATCAATTAATTTTTTTTCTTTCACAAGTTTATCATAAACCCAATCCGGAACAAAGTTTTTGCCAAGAACAATTTGCCCGTTCATAATGTTCGGTGCATGAAAATCCGAGCCTCCCGTCACAATCAACCCCAGTTCTTCCGCCATTGATGAAAAATACTCGACACACGCCGGGGAATGTTTTCTGTGATAAGCTTCAATCCCCCTCAGTCCGTAGTTCATCAACTCCTTGATCAGTGTTTCGGCTATATCAATATCATGCGGATGTGCAATTACCGGTATGCCTCCGGCATCATAAATAATCTCCACGGCATCTTGAGGAGAAACCGTTTTTCTTTGTACATAAACCGGTGAATCATCATGAATATATTTTGCGTAAGCATCCATAACATTTGTTGTTCCACCGGCATTCGTGATTGCTTTTGCAATATGAGGCCTTCCTATACTGCCGCCATCAGCTACCATTTTTTTAACATCTTCAAATTTTATTTTTATACCCTCTTTTTTAGCAAGAAGCGCCAGAATTTCTTTTGTCTGTTTAACCCTTGCCTGCTGCTGGGTTTTCAGCATTGCCTGAAAATCGCTGTTTTCAGGGTTCATAAAATATCCTAAAATGTGTACTTCATAATTCTTATACAGCGTATTGACTTCAATACCCCGAATAATTTCAATTTTATTTTGTAAGCCTTTCTCACTAATATATTTTTGAGCCGCATCATAAGCCAAAACATTGTCATGGTCAGTAATAGCAATTGACTGTAAACCGACATCAAGTGCAGTATCGACGATTTTTTCAGGTGAAAACACACCGTCCGAGTAATAGGTATGGATGTGTAAATCAGTCTTCATTTCTTTCCTCATTTCTAGTAAACAAAATTCTTTTTATAGCAACAGTATGCCCCGTTGATGGTACAATTTCCACTTCAACTGCATTGACTTGAACGCTTTTACCGTCTGCCACCTCATATCGTTCCGGAATACCCGTTACAAATCTTGTTAACGAAGTATTATACTCCATACCGATTACTCCGTCAGCTGCGCCGCAAAAGCCAGCATCCGTAATATATCCCATATTATTTATTATGGTTTCATCAGCCGTCTGGACATGTGTATGCGTTCCCAAAAATGCACTCACGCCAAGCTCTGAACAGTATTTGCCAAAACAGATTTTCTCAGCCGTTGCTTCAGCATGAAAATCTACAACCACAATAGGAGTAATTTCTTTTAACCTTTTTATTTCTTCTGTTACAAAATCCCACTGGAAATCTACCGCATTTATAAATACTTTACCTAAAATATTTATTACTGCAATTTTATGTTCTCCACAATCAAACACACGACTTCCGACACCCTTTGTACCAGAAGGATAATTGATAGGACGAATTAACTTATCCGCACTGTCAATAAAGCTAAAGATATCACGCTTGTCCCATATATGATTGCCACTTGTCATACAGTTAACTCCGTATGATATAAGCTCTTTATAGTTTTTTTCTGTCAAGCCAAAACCATGTGAGGCATTCTCAACATTTGCTATTACAAAATCATAATTTTGATGGTAATCCGGCATGAAGGCTCCTGACAAAAAATCCCTGACAGCATACCTTCCGGGTTTACCTACCAGATCACCAAAAAATATTATTTTTATTGTTTTTCCATCACCTGACATTTAATTTCCTTAAAAAGAGCAGGGGTAATCCTGCTCTTTACTTAGCTATTTCTGTTGTCCTGAATTCTCTAACAACAGTAACTCTAATTTGACCGGGATAATCAATCTCATCCTCAATACGTTTTGCAACATCTCTGGCAAGTTTTTGTGAAGCCAGATCATCAAACATTTCCGCCTGAACGATAATTCTAACCTCACGTCCGGCCTGAACCGCAAACGACTGTTTGATGCCTTCGTAGCTATTAACAATTTCTTCAATCTTTTGGAGTCGTTTAATATAAATTTCAAGGGTGTCACGTCTTGCGCCAGGTCGTCCTGCTGAAATAGCATCGGCGATTTTCACAAGAACGGCTTCAATTGTATTTGCTACAACATCATCATGGTGAGCCTCAATTGCGTGGATAATTTCGGGTCTTTCTCCATATCTTGCGGCAAGTTCAACACCAAGCTGAATGTGGGTTCCTTCCTGAGTCTGATCAACAGCTTTTCCTATATCATGTAAAAGCCCTGCCCGTTTTGCCACTGACTCATTTGCGCCCAGTTCTGCTGCAAGCATACCGGCAATATGCCCGACTTCCAGCGAATGTTTCAAGACATTCTGGCCGTAACTTGTCCTGTAATAAAGACGCCCGAGGGTTTTGATAAGCTCTTTATTCAAGCCCATAACTCCCATTTCAAAAGCCGCGTTTTCGCCTTCTGACCATATTTTCTTTTCAATTTCTTCCCTGGCTTTTTCAACCATTTCTTCAATTCTTACAGGGTGAATACGGCCATCCACAATAAGTTTTTCAAGTGCGAGCTTTGCAACCTCACGTCTGACCGGATCAAAACTCGATAATACAACAGCTTCAGGTGTATCATCAATAATTAAATCAACGCCTGTCAAAGTTTCCAGTGCTCTGATATTTCGTCCTTCACGTCCTATTATACGACCTTTCATCTCATCACTTGGCAGCGCAACAACTGAAACTGTTGTCTCGACAACCTGTTCTATCATACAGCGCTGCATCGTAGTTGACAAAATCTCTTTTGATTTTTCAAGCGCAGTTTCTTTAATTTTTGCTTCATTTTCTCTGATCAGCTGCATTTGTTCCTGTGCCAAATCATGTTTTAATTGTTCAAGAAGCATATTTTTAGCTTCTTCTGTAGACATCCCGGAAATTCTTTCAAGTTCTGTTGTCTGCTTTTGAACAATTTCTGCAAGGTAGTCTTCTTTTTCCAGAAGTTCATCAAGTTTTCTTTGCAGTTGCAAATCTTTATCGGTATATTCCTGAATTTTATCTTCAAGCATATCCTCACGTTTTGCAAGTTTTTGTTCTATGCGATTAAGCTCCTGCCTGCGTTCTCTTTCTTCTTCATTAAGTTTTTCTCTGTCATTTTGAAGTTCTTCAATTGCTTTAATTCTTGCTTCTTTGAGTAAAAGTTTTTCTTTTTCTTCTAAATCCAAACGGTCTTGCCGGGTGCTCTGAAGGACACTTTTGACCTTGTTTTGCTGAATTATCAGCACAGCGATTAAGATTATTACCAAAATAATCGCAGAAACTAATAAAAAGTCCATAAAGTTTTTTACCTTATCCTTTTCTATTTTTCATATAATACACGCAATGCCCGATACATATATCCTATCGAGCTTCAGATTATTCATAATTAACCGAATTTTATTGCATATATTTCCAAAAAATATTATCCTACTACATCTGTCAACATTTTATCATGAGATGTAGTTTTTGTATATAGGTAATTTAAAATTTGATACATTTATATTAATAGTGTTATAATAAATTTTGAAAAGGAGAGCAACAATGGAAATAAAAGTATCAAACGACGTCAAAAATCTTGCTGTTGACGTTCTTGTAATCAACATGTTTGAAGATGAAAAGACATCTCAAGAACTCGCAAACAAATATGCAATTGACCGCGACGGCTTTAAAGGTAAATTAGGGCAAACTTACTTATTGCAGACATACGGTAAAATACCCGCACAAAAAATTCTTATTGCCGGGTGCGGAAAACGTGAAGAGTTTGGTGACAACGAAGTAAGAACCGTCGTTTACAAATCAATAAAAAAACTACAGCAAATGTATACAAAAACAGCTGCATTTGACTTTGACGCCGGATTTGATTACGGTAAATCTGCCGTAGTCGGCGCAATGCTTGCAGACTATGCTTTTGATAAATACAAATCAGAAAAAGCTACCCGAGTTGATGAGGTTTATTTGGGCAGCGTATCAGAAGATACAGTAAATGCCGGAAAATCTTTCAGCAATGCAATAAAATTCGCAAGAGATTTGGCAAATGAGCCTGCCGAATATGCAACTCCTTCAAGATTAGCCGAGATAGCTCAAAATCTTGAAGGCATAACAACAGAAATTTTTGACCGGGATAAAATTGAACGCCTGGGTATGGGTGCATTTCTTGCAGTTAGCAAGGGAAGCCCTCAACCTCCCAAGTTTATCCACATGAAGTATACCGGAAAAAATGTAAACAAAAAAATAGCAATAATAGGCAAAGGCATATGCTTTGACTCCGGAGGCATGGATTTAAAACCGCCGTCATCAATGCTTACAATGCGGGATGACATGTCAGGTGCTGCATGCGTTTTAGGTATAATGAGCGTATTAAAAGACTTTACCCCTGATGTTGAAGTTCATGGTATTATTGCTGCATGTGAAAATATGGCAAGCGGAAGTGCATATAAACCGGGTGATATCTTAACGGCAAAAAACGGTAAAACCATTGAAGTTGACAATACTGATGCTGAAGGCAGGCTAACACTTGCAGATGCACTTGTTTATGCTTGTGAGCTTGGTGTTGATGAAGTTATTGATATCGCAACCCTAACCGGTGCATGTATGGTGGCATTAGGTACAGCAGCTTCCGGCATTATGGGTAATGATGAAAAATTGATTCACCGCATCATTGAAACAGGCAAAAATGTAGGTGAAAAATACTGGCAGATGCCTTTATATAAAGAATATTTTGACAGCTTAAAATCTGATATCGCCGATATGAAAAATACCGGATCCCGTTACGGCGGAGCTTGCGCAGCCGGCGTATTTTTACAGGAGTTTGTAAAAGACGTTAAGTGGGCGCATATTGATATTGCAGGAACAGCATTCCTGGAAAAACCTGAAAAGGAATTTATCAAAGGTGCAACCGGTGCCGGTGTCAGAACTCTATTAAGCTATATATTAAATTCATAGTTAAAAAACAGGCGGCTTAAAAAGCCGCCTGTTTAATCAATTCTGTCAAAGCTTGTATCTAATAACCGCATTTGAGCCTTGCGACGAAATAAAAAGTGTTCCATTTGTTATGTAAAGTGCGTAAGGCTTTAAAATATTTTCAATTAAAACACTCACCTCGCCCACGGGAGTTATCTTTAAAACATTACCCGCATTGTAGTTTGCAATATACAGATTTCCATCTGTATCGTTAATAATACCAATAGGACCGTCAAGACGCTTATCTTTTAAAAATACGATTCTTTCACCCTGCGGGGTAATTTTGAAAATAACATTATCAGAAAAGCCTGCCACAAAAAGATTTCCTGAGTTATCGGCCGTAATCCCCGTAGGGCTTGGAATATTTTCATATACCCCGTTTGTTTGCGGCTGTGTTGGGGGTTCAGTTTTATCCATTTCATACCTTAAAGTCTGTAAATCTGTGTTTAGCTCATTTGCAAGCTGTTGCGCTTTTGGATTCACATAAGAACCCGAAGGAATAATTGCAAGGAATGATTTTGCTTTATCAATTTGCCCGAGCTTTTTGCTTAATTCTGCTGCTTTATATACGGCATCGTAGTCTGTTGGTTTTCTTACAATTATCTGCCTAAACACCGTAAGGGCTGCCTCATCTTGTCCTAAATATTCAAGTATAGAACCAAGATTGTAATACGCATCTATGTATTCAGGATCCAAATCTATAGCTCTACGAAAGGCTTCCATTGAGCGGTCATACTGACCCACCTTGTAATAATCTATGCCTTTGTTATATTGTAGCTTTGCTTCCGTCATATTATCTGCAAACACAGGCCCTGCAAATAATAGAACAGTTATCACTAATATGTTAAATACTACCTTAAACTTCACCTAATTCCTCAATAAGTTGTGCATTTTCTTTAGCAAAGTCTGCGCCTCTTGATATTATAGCCTGTTTTAATATTTCCGGCAAATCAATAGGTGTAAGCTCATTGAAATTGTCCGGCACCCTCAGACTCCAGTTTGCATCACCGGATGTACCTGGTCTGTTATAAACATCTTCAATTTGGAAAAAGTCTGTAAAGAAAATTTGGATATTCTCAGCTTTTGAAGCAAAAAGCTCAACCAACTTTGTTTGTTTAAGGAATTCAGCATCTTTTGTAAGTCTTATAATTAAATCGTCTTTATTATCAGCTGCTGCATATAAATCTTCAACAAGATTTTTTGCATGCAAATAACCTTCGTGGGTATTTACGACAGATTTAGCCCAGGTTGATACCGGTTCATTATCATGAGTACCTACCATTGCCCAGCATTTTTCTTTAATATTACAGCAGCGATATGGGTGCTTCGGTTCATCTGGAACTACAAACTGCGTTAAGCGCATCCCTAAAAGCTCGTATTTTTCCATAACTGCGGCTACCGGATTTGTCAATGTCCCAAGATCCTCGCAGACAATTGAATCTTTTGTAAGACCTTCTTCCTCTGCGGCAGCAATTACAATTTTTTCAATTAAAGCCCCATATTGTGCAATCTGTTCGTCCGTTAACGTTTTTACACGTTTCTCTTTATCAGCTTCCAGTGTTGTATCTAAATCTTCCATTTTAGCTATTGCAAATTTCGAAAGAAATTCGTGCTCCGGAGATGAATATAGTCTTCCGGCACCTTCTTCAATTTTCGGTTTGCAGCCGGCTTTATATACCCATGGGTCAATAAGACCTACAATATGATCAATTCTGACACCGCCTGGATTCTCACGGAACATTTTTTTATAAAGATTTTTTAAAAGGATACCGGCTTCGTCAAGTGAACCGTCTTCTTTGTACATTTTTTCAGGATCCAAAACAGGGAATCCCCATGCCTGACCGTCTTTTGAAAAATAATCCGGCGGGCAGCCAAGCATCCAGCCTTCAAGAAAATAGGATTTATAAGCCCATATATCACGATCCGAAAATGCTACCTGTCTATCAGCAATCATTTTTATATTTTTTGAGCTGGCATAATCTTTTGTCTCAATATTTTGTTTCCTTAAGACAAATTGAATGAATTTATATTTATCAATGTCATAAGCATATTTTTGTGATATTTCAATCAGGCGTTTGCCATTTTCAAATCTTTCTTCTATGGTCTGCGGGGCAAATAAATTTTTATCAACTTCGGACTGCCACAACGGCCAGTAATCATTTTGATGTTCAATACTTAATGCTTCATATATACTATCTTTATCAAGCCAACTGTTGTTCATTTGTTTGTATTCATCAAATTCTTTTTTTAGCTGTTCCGAACCCCTTTCCACAAAATTTTTATAAGCTTCGTCTAAAGCATCCGCATACTCTTTGTATGCATAAGAATAGGCTGTTTTATTATCATCCTTTTTAGGATTATTTTTAACTATTTCATTAAAAGTTTCAACAGAAAGAATATTATTCCAATTATTGGTTGTGAGTTCTTTCAAATCAACAAAAAGCGGGTTTGTGGAAAAAATAGTACCTGTATAAGGCGAAGAATCACAACTTTTTGTTTTTCCGGCCGGCCCGAGTTGAATTGCGTTGAATATTCCGGAAGCATAATCAATAAGTGATTTGCCGCCATTAGTATTCATTGAACCGAAACCTGTATTTTCATCTTGTGCGGATGGAAAACTCCCGCCATGAACAATTAACGCAAAATTTTTCTTTCCAAGAACATCCAACGCCTTTTGGATGACTTTTACTGTTTTTTCATCAAAACCCATTTTAGCCCTCATCAATAATTGTTTATAAACTTTTGGGCCCGGTGGGACTCGAACCCACGACCAATTGATTAAGAGTCAACTGCTCTACCAGCTGAGCTACAAGCCCAAAATACTCTGCAAAATTTATTATTTTACCTTACAATGTTTATTATAACATTATGATTTTTTTTTGACAATAAGGATAATTTTTGATGATAATAATTTTTATGCACAACTTGCCCCTAAAAAAAGTCCATTCAGATATTCCTGATATAGATAATACTTTAAGCAAAATTTTATAGATTTATTGCATAAAACTTTTTTGCATGTAAAATCTAAGAATGACTAAAACAACTATGAAAGCTATGGTTATGTCTGCAGGTATGGGATCTCGTCTGGAACCTCTGACATTACAGGTTCCAAAACCTCTAGTAACTATCGCAAACAGACCTGTCATGGATATTCTGTTTGAAAAACTTTTAGCCATAGGCATTAAGGACGTTATCTGTAATACTTATTATCTTTCAGAACAGATAATAGAAAGGTACGAAAATACTAATACAGACCTGAACTTTAACTATATAAAAGAAGATATTTTATCGGGTACAGCTGGCGGATTAAAGAAATGTCAATTTTTCTTTGATAAAGGTGAAGATTTTGTTGTACTGTCGGGCGATGGATTAACAGATGCAGACATACTAAAAGGTATTGAAACTCATAAAACCTCCAATGCCATAGCTACAATTGGGATTAAAAAAGTAAGCCATGACGAAGTTTCACACTTTGGAGTTGTGGTTACAGATAAAGATGGCTTTATTACCGAATTTCAGGAGAAACCGTCCATTGAAGAAGCAAAAAGTAATTATATAAATACCGGTATTTACATATTTAACTATAAAATCTTCAACTATATACCGGAAAATACCTTTTATGACTTTGCGAAAGATGTTTTTCCAAAACTTTTATCCGAAAAACAGATTAATACATTTATTATAGAAGATTACTGGACAGATATCGGAACGCTCGGACAATACCGTCTGTCAACTAATGATGTTTTTGAAGGTAAATGCCATTTTAGGCATGATAAAATCATAAAAACCCCGCAAGGCGCATATATTTCCGGCTCAAGCATACCAGAAGATACTGTATTTATTGGCAATTCAACTATAGGCACCGGATGTATTATAGGCAAGAATGTCATAATTGAAAACAGTATTCTGTGGAATAATGTTAGGATAGCAGATAATATCTGTATAAAAAACTGTATAGCAGCATCTAACGAGATAATAACAGAAAATATTGAAAACAAAGTACTGGGAGAAACCCGTTTCAGTTTAATTTAACATCTTTGCTCTTGACTTTGCAAAATATTAATGTTAATTTATTTATCGCAGGGTTAAAAATTACGGAATAGTGTTAAACTATCATAAACCTAAATTGTTGAAAATCAAAAAACTTTAAAACCAATAAAGTTTTATACAAAACATACGGCACTCTGCCGACGAAGAAGATTAAGTATCTTCTGAGGAGAGGTAAGGTAGCGCAGCTACCGCAAGCCACTCATCAACTGAATAACGGTTGACCAGCAACCTTAAAATCTGGGCCTGTGGC
>CAYYAG010000026.1:0-22042 GCA_964470005.1 uncultured Muribaculaceae bacterium | reverse complement strand
AATTAAATTGTTAACGATAAATTTTTAACAGTATTTTCCGGACTTTAACTATATTATTGTTCTGATAATGTTTTTTTATAAGACTTTATAATAATATTTCTTGCCTCAATTACCTGTTTTTTTGTTAAAGGTGTAACACCTTTTAACGGATATTCTATACCCAGATTCTCATATTTAGGAATAGCCATATCATGATATGGTAATACATCCAAAGCTTTTATATTTTTTAATTGCGCTAAAAATTTACCCAGCTCAGTCAGATATTTCTCGTCAAAAGTAATACCCGGAACTACAACGTGACGAATCCATACAGGAATGTCCCTGTCTGAAAGATATTTTGCAAACTCTAAAATGTTTTTGTTTGTATAACCCGTTAGTTTTTTATGTTCCTCATCATTTATATGTTTAATATCAAGCAAAACTAAATCGGTATACTTTAAAAGTTCATCTATTTTTTCTGTATTATCCTTAGTAAAAGTAACACCTGAAGTATCCAGCGCTGTATGAATCTTTCTTTTTTTTGCCTCTTTAAATAACTCTGTTACAAAAGAAATCTGTATCAGAGGTTCCCCGCCGGTTACCGTAATTCCTCCGTTTTGTAAAAATTCCTTGACCCCGTTATACTTCTCCAAAATTTCTGCAACAGTATAATTCTTGCCCTGATTTAAACCCCAACTATCAGGATTGTGGCAGTACTTGCACCGCATAGGACACCCCTGCATGAAAACTACAAACCTAATTCCCGGGCCGTCAACAGTGCCGCAACTTTCTATTGAATGTATATTTCCTATATATTCTTCTCCCATACAAATATTATACACTTAAAATTTTATATGTTTACCTGGTATATTAAATTTATTAATCATATTATTCCGACATCGGAATATACTTTAAAAAAATATCCCGGACTAAACCGGGATATTTTATCATTTATTCAATTTATTTATCCTATATGGACTTGTGGAATGTTCTTGAAATAACATCGTCCTGCTGCTCTTTGGTTAACTTTATAAAATTAACCGCATAACCTGAAACTCTTACTGTCAATTGTGGATATTTCTCAGGATGAGCCTGAGCCTCAAGTAGAGTTTCTCTGTTTAAAACATTAACATTCAAGTGATGTCCGCCTTTTTCAACATATCCATCAAGTAAGTTTACTAAATTTTCTTCTTGCATAGTAGTCATAATATACATCCTTTCTTAGTTTAAATTAGTTTCACAGCAACCTGGATCAAAACTAACCGTCAAATCTCCGACAAAGATTTCATCTTTACCTAAAGCATTAGGTATAATAGAAAATGTATTAGAAATACCATCCTGTGCGTCATCAAAAGAGAGCTTAGCAACAGATGCTAATGATGCTGCAGCGCCATTCGTATCCCTTCCGTGCATAGGGTTCGCTCCGGGTGCCAGAGGAATTCCTGTCTTTCTTCCATCCGGCGTATTTCCGGTTTTCTTGCCGTAAACAACGTTTGATGTAATGGTCAGAATTGACATGGTAGGAATAGAATTTCTATAAGTGTAATGCTTTCTGATTTTTGCCATAAAGTTTTTAACCAGTGCAACAGCTATCTGATCAACTCTATCGTCATTATTTCCGTATTTAGGAAAATCACCTTCTACTTCATAATCAACAACGACTCCGTTTTCATCTCTAATTGTTCTGACCTTTGCATATTTAATTGCTGAAAGAGAATCCGCAACTACGGACAAGCCTGCAATACCAGTTGCAAAATATCTCTTTACATCCCTGTCATGAAGCGCCATTTGAGCTCTTTCATAACAATATTTATCATGCATATAATGAATAATATTTAGCGTATTTACATACAAGCCGGCAAGCCATTCCATCATATCGTCATAGCGTTCCATAACCTCATCATAATCAAGATATTCAGATGTAATCGGACGATATTTCGGTCCTATCTGAGCTTTTGATTTTTCGTCAATACCGCCATTTATAGCGTATAACAAACATTTAGCCAGATTTGCCCTCGCACCGAAAAACTGCATTTCTTTTCCTACAATCATGGATGATACACAGCAGGCTATTGCATAATCATCCCCGTGTGTTATCCGCATTAAATCATCATTTTCATACTGAACAGAAGATGTTTCAATAGAAATATGTGCACAGAATTCTTTAAATTTATGCGGCAGTCTTTTTGACCAGAGAACTGTCATATTAGGCTCAGGAGCTGTACCTAAATTCTTTAAAGTTTGCAAATATCTAAAAGAATTCTTGGTTACTAACGGTCTCCCATCTATACCAACTCCACCAATTGATTCAGTAACCCACGTCGGATCCCCTGAGAATAATTCATTATACTCAGGAGTTCTGGCAAATTTGACAAGTCTCAGCTTCATAATAAAATGATCAATCATTTCCTGCGCCTGAGATTCTGTAATTATTCCTTCTTTTAAATCTCTTTCAATATAAATATCCAAGAAAGTAGAAGTCCTGCCAAGACTCATTGCGGCGCCATTTTGTTCTTTAACGGCGGCAAGATAGCCAAAATACAGCCATTGAATTGCTTCTTTAGCATTTCTTGCAGGCTTTGAGATATCAAAGCCATAAATTTTACCGAGTTCAATCATCTCTCTCAGAGCTTTTATCTGCTCTGAAATTTCTTCCCTCAAATGAATTTTTTCAGGGGTCATATCGCCTTCTAAAGATTTAAACTGTTCTTTTTTATCTTCAATAAGTCTGTCAATCCCATATAATGCAACCCTTCTGTAGTCACCTATTATACGGCCTCGGCCATACGCATCCGGCAGACCCGTAATTATACCGGAATGTCTTGCCGCTTTCATTTCAGGTGTATAAACATCAAAAACTCCCTGATTGTGAGTCTTTCTATATTGTGTAAAAATTTTAGATACCTCAGGATCAACATGGTATCCATAAGACTCACAGGCCGCTTCAGACATTCTAATTCCGCCATAAGGCTGTAGTGAACGTTTTAGCGGTGCATCAGTTTGCAGTCCTACAATTGTTTCTAAATCTTTATCAATATAACCGGCACCATGAGAAGTTATAGATGATACAATACTTGTATCCATATCTAAAACCCCTCCGTTTTCGCGTTCCTTTTTAAACAACTCAGAGCATTTATTCCATAATTTTACGGTTGCATCTGTCGGGCCTTCCAAAAATCCGGAATCCCCATCGTATAAAGTATAATTACGTTGAATAAAGTCCCTTACATTTATTTCATTCTGCCATTTACCAGGAACAAATTCCGTCTTCGGATAAATTTTTTTATCTTGCATTATTTCAGTCATGATTTTCTCCCCATACATAGTTATTTTTGTAATACTAGATAATATTATACAAAATATTTTTATAAAAAACCATACTTATAACAAAATCTTATCATTTCATTACCCAAAAATATCTTAAGACTGTAAATTAAAACTCTAAAACAAACTTAGCTGATAAGATTGTTCTGTTTGTTCTTGTTCAAACTTTGAAAAAATAAGCAAATCTTCCTGAATTTTTTCTAAAAACGGTGATATTTTAAATTTTTCATGTTTTCCAAATAAAAATCTTTTAAGCGCATGTGTTAAATATAATCTATCTTTTGCCCTTGTCATACCAACATAAAGCAATCGCCTTTCTTCTTCTATTTCCTCTGGAGTTACCGCACGATACAACGGAATAATACCATCTTCCAAACCTACAATGAAAACACATTTAAACTCCAAACCTTTTGACGCGTGTAATGTCATTAAAGAAATCCTGTCTACACGTTTATCCAGTGCATCAGATTCCCGTAACAGCGAAACTTCGTGTATAAATTCTTCTTTGGAAGAACAATTTAGTGCAACATTTTTCAAATAATTTAAGATATAATCTTCAACTTTTCCGGAAAAGTCATCTAATTGATTCATAACAGGTACATCACCTTTCAGACCCCGTATTAAGTCCCGAACAGATTTTTTATCACAGAGCAAGTCCTCTGATAGTTTCACAAACGGCATTCCTGATCTTACAAGTGCTTCTGTAATTGGTTTTAACTGTGAAGATGTTCTGTACAAAATAGCAAAATCAGAAAATGATAACTCATTTTTTTGCCCTTCTGATCTTGCAGAATCTAGTGAAAAGAAACTGTGGCCGCCAATTAAATTTTCAATAGTACTCACAACAAATTCAGCTTCCGCCCTGTCTGTCAAAGCAGTGTGGATAGTAATTTTTTCCTGAGGCCTGTCATAATGTGAAATTATATTGTAAGAATCAATAATCTGATTTGAAGCATCTACAATACTCCCTGTTGAACGGTAATTATTCTTGAGATTAACTTTTTGTACTTCTTTATAATCATTTTGTAAATCATCAAAATATTTTGAGCTTCCGCCTCTAAAACCGTAAATAGCCTGATTAGGATCGCCTATTACACATATATTTCCGTCATAAGATACCAGCATTTTAATCAATTTATATTGTGCTTCATCAATATCCTGAAATTCATCAACAAATAAATAATTATATCTGCTCCGATAAATATTCTTAATTTCCGGAAAATTCTCCAATAATTTAACGGTATACGTTACTAAATCATCAAATCCTATCAAATTATCCGGAACTTTATCATATAAAGACTTTTCTTGCTCGCTTATAACCCCGAAGTTTTCACTTAACCCTGCTTTTTCATAATTTTCTTTTAATATTAATAAACACAAAGAATGAAAAGTATGAACATTTATCTTATCAAATTTTTCAGGTAAAAGCACTTTCAATCTATCTTTCATTTCTTCTGCTGCGCGACGCGTAAATGTTATTGCAAGACAATTTTCAGCCGAGATATTTTGTTTTTTGATTAAATCTGCTATACGATTGGTAAGTACTGTTGTTTTACCGGAGCCGGGTCCTGCAATAATTAACAGCTGGTTAAAACTGCTTTCTACAGCAGCATTTTGAAATTCATCAAGACCTGTATGTATGACAGTTTTTTCTACTGTTGGAATATCATTTTTAGCAATAAAATTTTCTATAACATACTTCTTGTCCGGTTCTTTTTTGATGTTTTCAGGTATATTAATATTGAGTTTGAGATTAATAAAATTCTTTTTTAGAAGTTCATTTTCTCCAAAAAGTTTAATTACGCCATATTCCCCGTCGTATCCGGCCTGCCTGATTACTTTACCCTGTCTTAATCTTGATATACCTTCGGCAAGTAACGGGAAATCCTTTGAAAGATCGTCCGTCGGAACATCTTGTAATATGGATAATTCTGACCCGAATTTTTTAATTAATCTTTCATATTCATTTAGCACAGACTTACTTGAAGAACCCACACCCGTAATTTCAGAAATAATTTCAACTAAGGGGACAAGGCTAAAAACTTTTCCGCCTGTTTTAGGAATAAAGTTACTGTCAAATGGCCTATCTGCAAGTTCATTTACGCGATTTAATACTCCGATAGTTAAAGGTTTGCCGCAAACAGGACAAATACCGTTAACTTTTTTAGTTTCTTCGGGTGTAAGACAGATATTACATTTTCTGTGACCATCTTCGTGATATTTACCTTCTTCAGGAAAAAATTCCACTGTCCCTATGTATCCGTCGCCTGTTTTCAATGCATTCATAATGCTGAAATAATCCGGAGATGTATCAAAAACCGTAGCTTCACGTGCCAGTTTGGATGGTGAATGTGCATCGGAATTTGAAACAAGACGGAATTTGTCAAGCTTTGAAACTTTCCAGTTCATCTCAGGATCTGATGAAAGCCCTGTTTCAACTGCAAAAATATGCTCGGACAAATCTTCATAACATTCTTCTATGGAATCAAATCCTGATTTTGAACCCAAAACCGAAAACCATGGAGTCCAAATATGCGCAGGAATAATATAAGAATTTTCTCCTGATTCCAGAACGGTTTCAAGCAAACTTCTTGAATCCAAGCCCAAAATAGGTCGGCCGTCTGAATTAATATTGCCTATAGCGTCAAGTTTTTGTCTGAAATTTTGTGCTGTATTTATATTTGGAACAAATACAACGTGATGTACTTTTCTTGTTTTATCACCTTTTTTGTATATTGTAGAAATCTCAACGGAAAGAATAAATCTAACCGGTTCACAATCAACAAAAATTTGTTTTTCTATTTCAGGTCTGAGCCTATAAGCCCCGCATCCATCCGGTATAAGTTTTTCATTTATTTCCTTAAACCATGCCGGATGCGTAAAATCACCGGTCGAAATTACACTCAAACCTTTTTTCTGTGCCCATAAGGCTAACTGTTCAAGGTTGCAATCTTTACTGGTCGCTCTTGAATATTTTGAATGTATATGTAAGTCTGCATAAAACATATTTCTGTTATGTAATTCTAACAGGAATAAATTTTCTTCTCAATTAAAATTAATATAAATTTATATTTCCATATACCGGAGATTATCGCTTATAGTAAAATCAGCCATAACAGACGATTTTATATCGTCAACTGTATACATCGGATTTATATCCGTCATAACCAAACCATTCTCACTTACATGAAATACACAACGTTCAGTTATAATTAAATTTACTTCTTTATAAGCTGTCAATGGAAGATTGCATTTTTTAACTATTTTTATCTGGCCTTTTGACGTATGTTCCATAGCAACTATAACTTTTTTGGCTCCAACAACCAAATCCATAGAGCCGCCCATACCCGGTACAAATTTACCCGGGATAAGCCAGCTTGCAAGACTGCCTTCCTCATCAACCTGCAATGCCCCGAGTACCGTCGCATCAATATGTCCGCCCCTCATCATTGTAAATGCCATTTGAGAATCATAAAAACTAGCACCCTCTTTTGCTTCTACAAATCCGCCTCCGGCGTTGATAATTCTTTTATCAATATTATCACCTTTCTGGCTTTTTCCAACACCTAAAAGGCCATTTTCTGATTGAAAAGTTACATTGACTCCTTCAGGTACATAATCGGCAACCGCTGTCGGCAATCCAATGCCTAAGGTTACAACATCACCGTCTTTAAATTCTTTTGCAGCTCTTTTTGCAATTATTTCACGAATTTTTTCTTTTGATAACTCTTGCAATGCAACTACCATTTAATTCTCCTTATTTACAACAACATAGTCAATAAAAAGTCCGGGGATAACAACTTCATTCGGATCTAAACAATCAACAAGCTCATCTGCCTGAACAATTACAGTTTCTGCCGCCGTTGCCATAATTGTATTATGGTTTCTTGTAGTACCGTAAAATGATACATTACCGTATTTATCAACTTTTGTTCCGTATATTAAAGCAAAATCAGCACCCAAAGGTTTTTCAAAAATATATTTTTTACCGTCAACAACCATTGTTTCTTTACCTTCTTCAATAATGGTGCCAACACCTGTAGGAGTTAAAATACCACCTAAACCGGTACCTTTTGCTCTTATCTTTTCAATTAAAGTCCCCATAGGAACCAGGTCAACTTCAATTTCTCCGTCATGCATCTGCCTGCCGGTTTCGGGGTTTGTACCTATGTGGGACGCAATAACTTTTTTAACCTGTTTATTTTCAATTAATTTGCCTCTATCTGCCCCTAAAAAAGAAGTATCGTTACAAATCATCGTAAGATTTGAAACATTTTGCTTAACTATCTCATCAATAATCTTGTCCGGCGTACCGCAGCTTAAAAAGCCGCCAATCATTATTGATGAACCATCTTTTATCATATTAACAGCTTCTTTTGCAGAAATAACTTTTTTCATAATACACATTCCTTAAATTACATTGTATTATAAAAAAAGTTTTTTTGTAAAATCTATAAGCATTCTGTTACATTTCGTTTTTACAATATTGGTTTTCAATCCAGCACATAATTATATTTACAAGAAAAGCCTGTTCACTTTTAGAAAGCTCTACACCATAAGGAATTTTGTACCATTTATTAATACATTTTCTACAGCAAGTTGCAGTGGCATGCTGTGCAACAAAAACAGGATGACCTTTCATTGGAGTCTGTTTCCCGTCATTCAAAACATTTGCAGGTGCAATCCTTTTTGCAATAAAATCTTTTGCATGCTGTCTTATAATTTCAAGACCTTTTTGTTTGATATAAAGTTTATCTTTATCTTTCAGCCTGAATTTACTCCTAAATGCAGACTTAGAAAGTCTTTCAAATATTTCATCCATAATAGTTATATCCAATTCGGGTAATAATAGATTTCTATTGTTTTATCTTCCTTTAATTTAGCATGCCCGCCTTTTATAAAATTAGTAAGAGAACCGGTCGGAGGAAGAAAAGTTAATGCCCATTTTAAAGGAAAAACCCAAAGACTTCTGTCCTGTCCTTGTATTTCAAAACTATCAGTGACCTTACCGTTTGGAACATCTTCAAATTGAAAACTTCCTATAATTATACTGGCGGGTATACCGTTCATACCGTTTTTAACAATAGTTTCAATACGTGCAGGTATAACCGCTCCTTTTTTTATTACAAGGTTACCTTTATAATAAACACTTGTCTGCACTTTAAATAAAACTTCTTTACCCTCATAAACATTTTTTTCAGAAGATATTCTTTCTGTTATTTGTAGTCTTACGGGGAGTTTCTCCGTATTTTGATAGTTATATTTGATGTGTGCCTCAGGTTTTTCAATATTATTATCATTTTTCAATGATTCAGCAATTTCATCCCTGAGAGGCGACGCCGATACCGGTATTGCCAGCATAATAAATAACAAGACTAACAGAACTTTATTCATATTTCAGTTCCTCATAAGTTTTGTTCTTTATTTTATTTTCCAAAAGCTTCCTGTTATACTGGGAATTTAACAAAAAATTCTGATAGCTGTCTGTTTCAAAGTATTTATTATTTGCAAGAAAATACGGATATTTTGTATAAATATATTCATAAATTATTGCAAGCCTTTTAGATGTTAAATTGCTATTTGAAAACATATCAAATCTTTTTTGGGGAAAAGCTTTATTAATATAAGTTATAAGTCCTACAGGATGATAACCGGCCTTTACCATAAAATCTACAGCCCTTTTATCTGCATAAATTTCATAAATTTTAGGTGCAGCTTTTACCTCTACAGCATTTAAACTACCCTTCCAGATACCACCGTATGATTTTAACGCCAATGAAATCCCTCTTGCCAAAAATGCCGCAAGTTCATCTTCATTTGATATGAATTTTATATCATTTTCATATAATACAACCTGCCTTTTTGTAACTTCATCAGCGGATTTGAGCAGTGATTTTTTTTCTGATTTGTCATACACAAATATAATTCTCTTATCTATTTTATTTGCATTTAAAATTTTATAAGCTACATCATTTATTTTTCCCTGAATTGTTTGTTCACGTACAATCACCGCGTCATTAGATGTAGTTTCTTTGACCGTTGTATTCTTGTCAACAGGTTCTCCTATAGCTGTTTCTTCAGTAACATAATTTTCCATTGCAAAAATATATCCTGCGGAAAAAATTACAGCAATAAATAAAAATAAAATCTTTTTCATACTTTCCTTTAAATTTTAACTTTCGGCAACAATTGTTGCGACAAGTTCTCCGTAACTATTAAAATGACCGTCTGTTTCTTCAACTATATATCTTAATTCCGGTTTGCCTTCCACGGCCTTTTCCGCGCAATCCATTGCTTCATCATAATCTTTAAATTCACCTATTAATGTTTTTGTAAGGCTTGAATGATTTCTTTCCGTATAAACACTGTACATATCATATCCTCCTTTCTTTAACCTATATAATACCACATAATAACTAAATAATTAGCGGGTTTTAATATTTTCTTTACAAAATTATTATAAAAAAGGAGAAAAAATATGCTTGTAGAACTAAATGATAAAAATTTTGAAGAAAATATAAAATCCGGCTTAAAATTAGTGGAATTTTATGCAAAGTGGTGCGGCTACTGCCAAAAACAGAAACCTGTGCTTGAAGAATTATCAAAAAATAATATCTGGATAGGTACTGTTGATACGGACGAAAATCCGGAAATTACAAAAAAATACAGTATCTCTGGCTTTCCCACATTTGTTTTATTTCGGGATGGAAAAGTTATCTCTACATTACCCGGTTATCATGACAAATCAAAGCTACTTGCAAGATTGATGGAAAACCTTACTTAGATGTCTTCTTTTTGGACAGGGGAATTTATTGAATATAAATCTATGCCGCCTACAGATTTATATAGTGAAATTGTCGAAATTAAATAGTTAATCTTATTTGATATTTCTTCTTTTTCAATCAGCAGATCTGCTTCTTTACTATATAAAACATCCACATCAGATGCCGCACCGATTTGTCTTTTGTCTTCCATAAGCTGATAAATTCTGTTTTGAATTTTTAATCGTTCTAAACTTTGATCATAATTTTTCATAGCCGTCTTATAAGCGGCAAGACCAAGATTAATTTCTTTTATAGCTTCAAGAATTGTTTTTTGATAACTGTTCAAAGCTTCTTCATACTGGAATTTTCTTAATTTTAAAAGCGCCATTTTTCTTCCGCCTGCAAATAAATCAAATGAAGGTAAAATACCCGCATTAAACAATTGCGAATAACTGTTGAACAAAGTATCCAGATGATATGCATTCAAGCCTATTTGACCAAAAATAACAAATTTAGGCAATAATTCTTTTCTGGCTACTCTGACATCAAACCCTAAACGTTTTATATTTGCTTCTTCCTGCAAATAATCAGGTCTGTTTTCAATAACTGTTGTATCATATTCCAATGGTATTCCGGTTAATAAACTCAAATCTTCATATTTAGCCCGTGAAGGTTCACCTTCTTTCATTGAAAGATACACTCTCAAGCCGTTTACTAAGACATCTTGTTTTTCTTCAAGATTATTTTTTTCTTCTTTTAACTGAGTCAAAAGTTTTTGTTCAGCCAAAACTTCATTTATTGTACACAAACCTGTGTCATATTTACTTATAGTTTTATTAACAATATCCTCTTGAAGTGTAATAAGTTCATTTTGTATTTCTAAAAATCTGTCCGTTTTAATAAGATTAAAATAATCTGCGGTAAAATCTGATGTCAAAGCAATATATGTTGCGCGCTCCGCCTGTTTTATAATGGCAAGTTGCTGCTGAATACTTTTAGTTTTAATACGGTTTTTACCCCAAATATCAATTTCATAAGTCATAGTTAACGGAAGTTGATAATTATATTGAGCATAGCTTGGAATCAACATATCGCCAAACTGCTGGTTTGAAGATCTGAATTGTCTTCCTAATGAACCGTCAAAAGTAAGCGTCGGCAATTCATTAGCAAATTGAATTTTTACTAACTTCTCGTTCTCTTTTAATTTTAGTTCGGCATTTTTTAAATCATAATTGACTTCGTAAAGTTTTTTAATATTATCTATCAAAATCGGATCATGATATTTTTCCCACCATGACAAATTTAAGTAATGAATTTTATTTTGTTCGTGTTTTAGTTCTGCTTTACTTTGACGTGCACACACCTCCGGCACAACAATAACAAGGGTTAACAGTATAATTAAAAATTTCTTCATATTCCTCTTCCATTATTTTTTTCTTGTGTTATGATTATAACATAAGAATATTTTATAATAAAAAAATAAAAAGTAAATCATGAAAAATAACCCCTTACGAAAAAGAGTAGGAGCAATGCTGGTAGCAACGGGAGTACTATCCCGGGGACTTTCATTACAAACATTTACGGAAAACGGTTTTGATATAACGCCGGAGCAATATTTAATACTTTCACTATTGTATGAAAACGGGGAATTATATCAAAGACAAATTTCCGAACTAACTTACAAAGACAGACCAAACGTTAGCAGGTTAATTAATATTTTAGAGGAAAAAGGTCTTGTCAAAAGAGTAAACGATTCAAACGGGAGGCAGATAAATAAAATTGTTGTAACAGAAAAAGGTAAAGAACTCAGAGAAGAAATTCACCCTGTATCAGTAGAAATAAGAAAAATTGTAACCAGAAACATCCCTATAGAAGATTTAGAAAAATGTCTGGCAATTTTAAACCAGATGCTTGAAAATATGAAAGATAAAGTTAATTTACAAATTTAATAATGGAGATATAAAATGGAAAATATTGATCATCACGGAGTAAATACAATAGACGAAAATATAGATACACGCCCTGAATATATGAAAAAAAGAGTTATAGTACCCTCCGTAACCGCAATAATATTTTTATTATTCGGTATATATTTTACAATTCATTCAATCTTTTATCAATCAACGGATAATGCATTTGTTGAAGGTCATATAGTATCTATTGCACCACGTGTCGAAGGTCCCGTTTTAAAACTATTAATAGATGATAACCAGCACGTCAAAAAAGGAGATCTGCTTTTAGAAATAGACCCGAAAGACTATGAAGTTAAACTTGCACAAGCCCGGGCAAAACTTGACGAAGCAAAAGCATCTCTTATTAATTATGAAAACCAAGTAACAAAAACCTTGTCAGATCTTGAATTTGCACAAAGAGATTTTGACAGATATTCAAAAATGTTTGAAAAAGGAATCACCTCAAAACAAGATTACGATTCCAGCCTGAATAAGCTAACAGCAGCTCAATCAAACAGTAATTCAGCAAAAGCAAGATACGATGAAATTACAGCATCAATAAAACGGCTTGAAGCTGAAGTTGAACAGGATGAACTAAACCTGTCATATACAAAAATATATGCTCCAGAAGAAGGTTTAATAACAAATCGTTCAGTAGAACAAGGTAATTATGTTCAGGTGGCACAGCCAATGTTCGCAATAGTACCGGAAAAGATGTGGATTGTAGCAAACTTTAAGGAAACACAACTTGCAAATATGAAATCCGGTCAACCTGTTGAAATTAAAGTAGATACCTACAGAGGGAAAAAATTCAAAGGAAAAGTTGACAGCATTCAAAGAGCAAGCGGAGCCAAAGCAAGTCTTTTCCCGCCGGAAAATGCTGTTGGAAGTTATGTAAAAATTGTCCAAAGAATTCCGGTAAAAATTGTGTTCACCGAGGACATCTCTCAATACAACATAGTTCCGGGTATGTCAGTTATTCCGGAGGTAAAAGTTAAATAACAATGGCAGAAGTAGCAACCCAACCCCAAAAAAGACCGCCTGTATGGCTGATTTCAGTGTCTATATTAATCCCTACAGCCTTTGCAATGCTTGCAACATCAGCAACTAACGTTGCAATACCGCATATTGCCGGATACTTTGGCTCAACGGTTGATGAAGCAAACTGGGTAATTACATCATATATGATAGCAAATGCCTGTCTTATCCTGATGACAAGCTGGCTTGAAAATCTTATGGGGCGTAAAAACTTTCTAAAAGTTTTTATTTCAATATTCACAGTAGGTTCAGTAATTTGTGCCATAGCTCCAAATCTTAATTATCTTGTATTAGGACGTTTAATACAAGGTATAGGCGGTGGCCCGATGATGCCAATATCTCAGGCAATCCTGCTTGAGAGTTTTCCGTTTGAAAAAAGAGGATTTGCAATGTCGCTATTCGGACTTGCCGTTATGGTTTTTTCAATACTCGGACCGTCATTCGGCGGGTATATTGTTGACAATTCCGCGTGGCAATGGATTTATTATATAAATATCCCTATCGGTATAATTTCCGTTATTCTGGTACATTGTAATATTCCAGAATTGGAGATCCGCAAAAAAATTGAAAAAATTGATTTTCCCGGAATGATTTCACTTGTAATATGGCTTTTAACAATGCAGGTTGTACTTGACAAAGGTCAGCAGTATAACTGGTTTGACTGTGCGTGGATTTCTTGGTTAACCGGAATCTCTGCATGTGCTATGGCATTTTTCATTGTTTGGGAACTTGAATATAAGCATGCCATAATCAATTTAAGAATTTTTAAAGATAAAAACTTTTTTATCGGAACAATACTCGGTTCATCAGTTAATATTATTATTTATGTAACAATTCTTCTGCTGCCCCAATTTTTGCAAAATATGATGGGTTATACCGCAATGCTCAGCGGTTTTTCACTGGCGCCGCGTGTAATTTCATGCGTTATAATGCTTCTTATTATAGGACCTTTAATGAATATCATTGATAATCGTTTTTTAATCTCGGCAGGATTTTTCTTTTTAGGATTATCTACAATTATGTTTATGAACTTAAACTTATCGGTATCTTTCAATTATGTAGCAATACCAAACATAATTATGGGCATCGGGGTAATTTTAGTTTTTATTCCGGTATCATCTTTAGTACTGGGAACATTACCGAAATCAGAATTATCCAGCGGGGCAAGTTTGCACAGTCTTTGTAAATGTGTTGGAACATCCTTTGTAATTTCTGTGTCCTCCACACTTGTTGCAAGACATTCACAAATGCATCAGGTTTATCTTGTTAGACATCTGTCAGATTTTAACCTCGTCTTTCAACAAAAATTTGCAGCAATGGTGAATACTTTTATGTCATCAGCATCAAGTATATTTGCACAGCATAAAGCCAATGCTTACTTTTATAAAGAGCTTGTTCAACAATCGAGATTAATGGCATTTGTAGATGTGTTTGAATTGTTTGCACTTCTGGCATTTATTTTAATTCCTTATGCTTTTGCTTTGAAGGTTAATATTAAAAACCGCAGGGAAAATTAAACTTGCATTTTTAATATTTAATTTTTATAATTTAGAAAAAGGAGTTTAGTATATGACAGTAATGGATTTGAAGATAGACAGTGAAAAATGTGTTCACTGCGGACATTGTATTAAAGATTGTATGTCAAGGTCATTAGAATTTGATGAAAATAAAATTCCACGCGTTGCAGAAGGCGGTGAAAATAGATGCATAAAATGCCAGCATTGCCTTAGTATATGTCCGGTGGGAGCATTATCAATATTCAACAAATCACCGGAAAATTCCGAACCTATAAAAGATTATAATTCTGATGAAATTCTAAGCTTAATTAAAAACAGAAGAAGTTACAGACATTATAAACAGGAAAATCTTCCGCCTGAAATTATGGATAAGTTAAAAAACATGCTTAACTGGGTTCCGACCGGCGTAAACGACCACAGGCTTCATTTTTCATTTATTGATGACATTGAAGTAATGAATGAATTCAGGGATTATACAAACAACAAAATCATAGAAATGGTTTCAAAACCCGGATTAAACCTAGCCTTTAAAAAATTCGAAAGATATAAGAAAGCTTTATTAAAAGGGAATGATATAATATTCCGCGGTGCACCTCATATGGTTGTTGTATCATCACCAAATGATGCACATTGTAAGGATGTGGATCCCATGATTGCTTTAAGCTACTTTGAACTTTACGCGCAAAGCTTAGGGGTTGCAACATGCTGGTGCGGGCTCGGATATGGAGTTTTACGATTAATACCGGAACTTTGCAAACAATTAGAAATTCCTGACAATTACAAACTGTCTTATGTTATGCTTTTCGGACCAAAAGGTATGACATACCACAGGGCAACTCAACCTGATCCTTTTACAATGATTTCCGTTAAAAAGGGTAATCGTTCAATGTCTTTTACAGAAAAAGTAAAAAGATTTTTCTTTAATGCCCAATGAGTAATATTATATAATTTATAATATAATTAATACAAAGGTAAATTATTATGACAGTTTTAGTTTTAGGCGGTGCAGGATATATCGGGTCGCATACAGTTTATGAACTCATTGACTGCGGGGAAAAAGTCATCGTTATTGATAATCTTCAAACAGGCCACCTGGAGGCAGTTCATCCTGGTGCGAAGTTCTATAATGGTGATATAAGAGATAAAAAATTTCTGGATGAAGTTTTTAAAAACGAAAAAATTGATGCGGTAATACATTTTGCAGCGAGCTCTGTTGTTCCCGAAAGTATGACAGATCCGTTAAAGTACTATGACAACAATCTTTATGGAACAATGGTTCTTTTAAAATCAATGATTGAAAATAATATTGATAAAATAATATTTTCATCTACCGCGGCAACATACGGCGAGCCGGAAAATATCCCTATTAAAGAAACAGATAAAACAGATCCCATAAATACATACGGTGAAACAAAACTTGCAATGGAAAAGATGTTTAAATGGGCATCACAGGCTCATAATATTAAATATGTATCTTTAAGATATTTTAACGCTTGCGGAGCTCATAAAACCGGAAAAATCGGTGAAGCACATAACCCCGAAACTCACCTTATTCCGCTTGTTTTACAGGTTCCGAATAACATGCGGGAAAACATCAAAATCTTTGGTGATGACTATGAAACAAAAGACGGTACTTGTATCAGGGACTATATACATGTAACCGACCTCGCCCGGGCACATATCCTTGCTATTGATTATTTAAAAAATAATAATAAAAGCGAAACATTTAACCTGGGCAACGGTCTTGGTTTCAGCGTAAAGGAAATTATTGAATCTGCAAGAAAGATAACTAATCATCCTATCCCCGCTGTAATTTCTCCTCGCAGACCCGGCGATCCCGCAATATTAATTGCATCAAGCGAAAAAGCTGAAAAACTCTTACGCTGGAAACCTGCCTTCACAAAACCTGAAGATATCATAGAATCTGCCTGGAGATGGCATAAGAATAATCCTTTTGGATTTAAAAATTAATTTTTATTAACTATAGTTCCATTTTTATACTATTTTATGTTTTAATAAATATAAAATTTGCAGAGATACAAATAAACCAAATTATTATGTTAAACATAAAAGAAATACCGGTAGAAAATGTCTTTTCAAAAACTTCCTTTAAAGGATACAGTTATGTAGTAAACCCATATACGGGATGTGCAAGCGGATGCCTTTATTGTTATGCATGTTTTATACAACAATTTACAAACCATGCCGGAGAAACCTGGGGTGAATTTGTTGATGTAAAACGCTGGGACGGTATAATAAGAACAAAAAGAGCAGTCAAGAATCATAACATTTTAATGGGGACTGTTACTGACCCGTACAATCCGATTGAAAAAGAATACAAAAACACACGCTATATTCTTGAAAAATTACATGAAATCGGCTGTAACTTAACAGTTTGCACAAGATCGGATTTAGTCTTGAGAGATATTGAAATTTTAAAAGACATGAAAGCACGTGTATCAATTTCCATAAATTCATTGGATGAAAAATTTGTTAAGTCTTGCGAAAATACTTCCACAATCTCTCAACGGCTTGATGCTTTGAAAAAACTACACGATGAAGGAATATATACAATACTTTGTATTTCACCTATATTTCCATATATAACGGATTTTGAAGAAATCCTAGAAAAAGCAAAAGACTTTACTGACGAATACTGGTTTGAAAATCTTAATTTAAGACAACCATATAAAACAACTATGCTTAATTTTATTCAAAACAATTATCCCGAATTATATGAAAAATACAGTGAAATATATATTGAAAAAAACAGAGAGTACTGGTTTTTCTTAAAACATAATATCATGCAATATTGCAAAAAAAACAAACTGAAATACAAAATAGACTTCAGACACAAGTAAAACCATTTGCATCAAGTTTATATAACCTGTAATTTTCTTTAAAATTTCCTACAACACTTATCATATATTTATTTTGAAACGAGAAAGTTATTTTTATTTTCGGGGAACCCTGAAGCTTAATAACAGCCTCATATTCTGTCCAGAATTTATAAAATATTTCTTTCGTGATATTTTCCCCTTTATAATTATATCTTTTTAAAATTTCTTTAAAATTCCTATCCTTCATAAACTCAATATCAATTCCAATGGGATTATCATCAAATGCTGCTATTACAATGCTGTTGGAGTGAGAAATACTAAATTGCAGATTATTATTTTTAAAACGCGGCTTTTTATTAACAACTTCAATCTGATTATCATCAAGCTTGAAAAACTCTTTAGCAGTAGTTTTAACCAGTAGTCTTCCGTAACAATGCTGTTTTTCTTTTTCCTCAGAAAGAAATTTTCTGTCCGCAAAGCTTTTCAACACACTTTTATCAACAGAGTATTCATCTATATCAATATAAAAAATATCCATAAAATAATAATACCATATACAATTAAAAATTTTTCAACACTATATTATTTATATCCAACCGGGCAATTTAGTTTTACCCAAAAGCAGAATAAAATGTATATACTTCAGAAAGGCGGATTTATGTTTAAAGATACACCGAGCAATTGTGCCAATTTTTGTACAAAAATGATTAATAATACAAATTTGGAAGATTTAAAAAAGAGTTTTGTAGAAATACTGACACATGATTTGAAAACACCTATCTTAGCCCAAATACGTGTGCTTGACATGTTAGTTGAAGGAAAATTCGGCGAATTAAGCTATGAGCAATCTGAAATGCTTAATCTTACACTGGAATCATGTAATTATATGTACACAATGATTGCAACATTAATTTCTACCTATAAATATGATATAGAAAAACCGGAACTTAATTATTCACACTTTAATATAATGCAAATAATCGAGGAAACAATAAAAAAGATAACTCCCTATCTAAAAGAAAACCAAATAAAAATCGTCATAATTCCTGATATCAAAAGTCCAATAATTGCAGGTGATTTAATCCGTTTGACAAAAGTAGTGCAAACTCTTTTGTTTAACTCGGTTAACACAGCTTTTAAAAACTCCATAATGAAAATATATTTACAGGAAAGCAAAAAGAACTTTTCCGTAAAAATTGAGAGACAGAGCGGCTATATAAGTTCGGAAAAAATAAAAAAAATGTTCCAATTTCACACATACAGTACAGAAAAATACGATAAAATAGGAACAGGAATAGGGCTTTTTCTTGTAAATAAAATAATCGAAAAGCACAACGGCAAAATTATTGCCGAAAGCTCTATAGATCAAAAAAACATTCTGGGCTTTGAAATTCCAAAAAAAGCACTTAACAGAATTTATTATGAAAATTGTGTTTAAAACCGTGCACAAATCACGCGTTCAATATTTGCAAGATCTTTAATAATTTCTATATTAGAAAAACCGTTGGCTCTAATAATTTCCATTACATCTCCTGACTGGTCTTTACCTAACTCAAACAAAAGATATCCACCCTTATTCAATATAGAGGGTGCGCCTTTTGTAATTCTTTCATAAAACTCAAGACCTTTTTCATCTTTAGTGAATAAAGCAATCTCGGGATCGAACTTAACCTCTGTCTGGATACTATTCTTTTCACCGGACGGAATATAAGGCGGGTTAGAAACAATTATATCAAAGGTTTCACCGGGTTTAACATTAGAAAATACATCAGATTTTCTAAAAATTGCTTTATTAAAAAGGTTTAAGCGTGAAGCGTTATCAAGCGCGATATTTAAAGCCTCATTAGAAATATCAAGCCCTATTACCTGACATTCTGTATATTTAGCAATCATGCAGGCAATACATCCTGATCCTGTTCCGACATCAAGCGCTATTTTAAAATTATTTTTATTAATAAGTTCAACTGCTTTTTGGACAAGAATTTCCGTTTCATCTCGCGGGATTAAAACATTTTTATTAACAATAAATTTTTCGCCCATAAAATCAGCAAAACCGATAATATGCTGGATAGGTTGGCGAGTACGGGCACGAAGTTCCGCTTTTTCTCTGACAATTTCAAGTTTTGCAGTATCAAGCTTTTTACCCATAATAATATCCTTGACTCCAAATCCTGCAAAATGCTCAATAAGCATTTTAACCTCAATATTCGCCTCATTAGGTTCAATACCGGCATCCACCAAAATTTTCACAATATCTTGAATACTCATAACCTATTTATAACATTAAAATAAATTATTTTATAGAATTTTTAATATAATTCTCAAGTTTGAGTCTTTTCTATTCTCATAAAAATAGAAGGATTCAGTGCATTCTGATAACAGCAAGCTTCAAGTGTTAATTTTTTAGCTGTTCTTACAATTGTAACAATATATAAAGTTTATATACTTTATGCGCAATTTTCACTTTACAAATTTCTTTAATACAATATAACGAGGTATAATTACGTTATGGATGAGAGAAACGGACAAAACTTAAGAGTAATAGAAAATTCTCAAGAGACGAGAGGAAATGAAGTTTTTGAACAAATTCGTTTGTCTCGCCAGACAAATCCTTTTGTTAGAAAGTTGTTGAAATTTGGCAGATCCGAATTAACACACAAATTTTCGGTCAAAGATTTGTTCACACGTTAGGATTATTCGCACGGTTTTATGAGGACCGCACGGGGGCAAAATGATCCGCCGGTTTGCGAAATTCCGAAAGTTATACTTCGTTATACTTTTTTAAGGTTATGTATGTATGAGATTAAAAAGCAAATTTATCTTGATTTAACAAGAACTCAAAAGTCAGCGCTATGCAACTTTTTACGTGCACTGGTGAAAAAATCACCGGAATCTTCTGTTAATGAGATTTTGCAAAAATTCATAGCGGATGAAAAATATTACCTTGAAATAAAAAGCTCAAGATTTGAATTTTTGGAAAAATATTTAGATAATGAACAATTTTTAACAGACACAGACAAGTATTTAAAAGAATGCCGGAAATATTACGATTATAAAAAGTCTCAAGAGCCGTTAATTCAGGCCCAAAAAGAGTTTGAGAAAAAAAAGCGAGAATTTTTAAAAGAAGTTAAAATGTCAAAAGAATCCCCGACCAAAAAACAGCTTTACTACTATGAACGACTTTGCCAAAAATATAATATTGAAAAAAAAGAATTGAACTCAAAACTTGAAGCACGAAACGAAATCGACAAAATATTAAAAGAACACAATCCGACGATTGAAATTGAAACTTTATAACTCAAGTTTTGCGATTTTGACATCAAAGACACTTTCAACATCAATCCCACTCAAAACGTTTGATATCAAATCATTCGGGTTAACCTTTTTCAAATTTTCAATATGCGGCATAACACCTAAAATTTTAGTATCCGTATATTTTTCAATTAATTTTGGCATAGATTTTATGTTCAAATCTTGAATAATCTCCGGACAATCATTAATTATAACACCTCGAATTTTCACTCCCGCAGAAACAGCCTGATTAATATTTGCAAGAGTATTGTTAACAGAATTTTCAGTAGGCGACACAACTAACAATACCGGAATTCCTAATAATTTCACAAGATCCTGTTCCAAAAAACTATCAGCAAGGGGGGTTGCAAGCCCCATAGTGCCGTCAACCAAAATACATTCAAATTCACGCTTAATACTTTCAAAATCCTGATAAATAACATCTTTATTAATATAAGTATGCTCAAGTTCCGCCGCAATCAAGGGTATTGCATCACTTTTAAAAAGATAGGAAAAATAAGTTTTTATATAAGGATCAATAAATTTTATAAAAGCGAGATCGGGTGCTTGAATAAAACCTGATTTTTCGATTGCACCGGTTTGTACAGGCTTGTAAACACATGTAGAGTACCCGAGACTCTGCATAGTAGCAGCAAGTCCGGCTGTAATAAATGTTTTTCCGCTGTTTTTTTCTGATCCGGATACAAATAACTCTAACATAGTCTTATACTAGCATAAAATAACCATTTACAATGCTTGTTTTAACAAATGTTATGGACAAATTTATGTTTTATCCTTTCTTTTGTTAGGACTTTTGGTAATAATAAGTTTGTCACCTTCAATAGTATATCCAGCCATATCTGTTTCAGGATTTATTTTAAGTAACTTTAATATAGTAGAATTCACAAATACAGCCCAACCGGAACCGAATCGAAAAAATTTTAAATTTATCATTCTTACCACTTGACAAAAAGAAAAAACTACGTTAATATAAAAAAGAGGAATTATTATGAAGAATAAAATAGATGAATGTCTGATAAAATTAGGCGACATTAACGAATTACAAAGCTGTGCCGCTGATGTGCTGGAAAACTGTATGCTAAAAGGAGAAAAACCCTATTATGCATTAACACTAATTAATACTATTATTGAAAAAAGCAATGCACTTTACGAAGATCTTGACGAAGTCAGTCTGGACGTAAAGTAATTATTATTAACGATTTTTCAAAACATAACAACATCGTAGTATGTAGAATAAGACAAAAAAAATCAATCAAAAAAGCTTTTATAACAGGAATTCTGTGTTTGGCCATTGTAACACCCGAAAAAAGCATTCG
>CAYYAG010000025.1:6436-22107 GCA_964470005.1 uncultured Muribaculaceae bacterium | reverse complement strand
TTTACAAATATTTATATTGTATAATCCACCCCGAATTTATTCAAAATATTATTATGATTAGCATTATTTTTTATGGCATCTTTTAATGTCAGCTTCATATTAATTGTCTCCGGAAAGTTTGCATTTTCTGGAGAAATATTATTTTTAAAAACAGCCCCTAAAAAATCATCGTATAATTTGTCAGATTGTTGTATTGCCGTGGAATCATTTAGAGTGAGCCTCTGCCATAACTCATTTGCTTGTTTTTTCAAACTTTCAAAAGGAGTTTTTGACCTTACAACCGAACGCATACACATAGCCGCTGTTTCATTAGAGCCGCTGGCCGTTCTAAAACCATTCATATAATGGAATTTTATCGCTTGCGGCAATGAATTCAGATGAATATACTCTGCCTTGTTTTCCTTCATAAGCATTACGGATAAAGCGTGCAATAAACTTCCAAAACCTTTGCGTCTTTCTCCTAAATTTTCAATTTCCATATCAATAGTTTTTATAAAATTTTTCTCTTTACTAAAAAATTCACGGCCAATAGTGTTTGAGCCTCTTTCAATGGAAATCATATTTAAAACACCATCAAAATCAACCTGCAAATTATTTTGCAGTTGCATTTTTTGAGGTAATTTAAGACCGGTATTTTTTACTACACACCAAACAGGTTTAATCATATCCCTATAAAAAAAATTCCGACAAAAAAATTGCCTAAATGGCAATATTAAACTTAATATTTATTAAAAAGGCGACACCCGGATTCGAACCGGGGGTAAAAGCTTTGCAGGCTTCTGCCTTACCACTTGGCCATGTCGCCACTCGTTTCTTTATAATAAAAAAGACATAACCGATTGTCAAGGTTAAAAATCAAAAAGCGCCTTTATGGGTATATCCAAAGCATTGGAAATTTTTATAAGAGTTTTGAGCCCCGGTTTATTAATACAAACCTCAATTTTCCCAAGATAATCCAAACTTATTCCGCATTTTTCCGCTAATTTTTCCTGAGTCAAATGTGAGCTTTCCCTCAAACTCTTTATACGCTTACCAAGTTTTTCATAAAACAATTGTTCATCCATTTGACAATCTTACTGGATATGATAACATAATGTTACTGGATAATATCCAGTAATTAATATTGCTCTTTATGACGCATAATTCCATTATATCACATTATAAATCAATCGGAGGGTTAATAAATGAATAAAAAAGCTTTTACATTGGCAGAAGTTTTAATTACACTTGGCATTATCGGTATTGTTGCAGCTATGACTATTCCGACCTTGATTTCTAAATATCAGGAAAAAGCATATATCACACAACTGAAAAAATCTTATTCTGTTCTACAAAATGCTTTTCAGCTTGCTATTGCTGAACACGGGACTGTTAATCTGTGGGGGTTGACAACGACAGTCAGCGGTACTGATGAGGAAGGAAATAAAATATTAGATTCTTCAGCACAAAATCTGATTTTTTCTTATATTAAACCTTATCTGAAAATTGCTTCATACAAAAACGAAACTAGTAAAAATTCATTATATGAATACTTAAGTTTGGATGGAACTAAAAGAGAGATAGCCGAAACAGTAAGTGATAATAATAAACAATATAGCGCTACCCTTGTTGATGGGACTTACATTACTATCGGATGGATTAGTTCACCAAAATGCACAAGTAACGGTGAAATTTGTGGTGATGCATGGATATATCTTCCTGGTAATAAAAGACAGCTAGGAGTAACCCAGTTTAGTTTTTTAGTTACAAAAAACGGAATAAAACCGAATGGAGCAAAAGATCTTTACTCAAATTCATTTGAACAGGCCTGTGATATCAAAAATAAGTCCGGAATAAGTTCTGATAATCTAGGTCGCGGCTGCACGGCCTGGGCAATATATCAAGGAAATATGGATTACCTGCGCTGTGATGATCTCTCCTGGGACGGTAAACTAAAATGTGATTAAATTAAAAGAGGCGCCGGCGATATCTCGCCGGCGCCTCTTTTAATTATTTATTATTTATCGTTGGTGTAATCTCTTACAACACCTTCATATGCATCAATGTAGATTTTCTTAATATCTTCCATTAACGGATATGCCGGATTTGCACCTGTACATTGATCGTCAAATGCCAATTCTACCATTTCATCAAGTCTGTCGTAGAAGTCTTTTTCTTTTACACCAAATTCCTTGATTGATTTTGGTAAATTGATTGCATTTTTCAATCTTGTAATTTCAGATAACAACAATTCAACTTTTTCATCGTCATCTTTACCGCCCAACTTAAGCTCATCTGCTATTTGACCATATTTAGCCTTAGCATTCGGGAACTTGTATTGAGGGAATGTACATTGTTTTTTCGGACAATCAGTTGCGTTGTATTTGATTACCTGATTAATCAACAATGCGTTTGCAACACCGTGAGGTATGTTAAACATTGCACCGAGCTTGTGAGCCATTGAGTGGCACAAACCTAAGAATGCGTTTGCAAAAGCCATACCGGCAATTGTTGCGGCATAGTGCATTTTTTCTCTTGCTATAGGATCGTTTGCGCCTTCATTGTATGATCTTTCAAGGTATCTGAAAATCAATTTAGTTGCTTCCAACGCATTTGAATTTGTAAAGTTTGTAGCCATAGATGATACATAAGCTTCAATAGAGTGAACCAGTGCATCAATACCTGATGCTGCAGTTAATCCTTTTGGCATAGTATCAACAAAGTTCGGATCAATAATTGCCATATTCGGTGTTAAAGCATAGTCCGCAATCGCATATTTAACGTGTGTTTCATCATCCGTAATAATTGCGAACGGTGTTACTTCGGATCCTGTACCTGAAGTGGTCGGAATTGCAACCATTGTTGCTTTTTTACCAAGTTCAGGGATTCTGCAAATTCTCTTTCTGATATCCATAAATCTCATAGAGATATCTTCAAATACCGTATCCGGCTGCTCATACATCAACCAGATAATTTTAGCAGCATCCATAGGAGATCCGCCGCCGAGTGCTATAATCACATCCGGCTCATAAGGTCTTACGATATCCAATGCTTGATTAATTGTAGACAATGTTGGATCCGGTTTTACGTCAAAGAAGATTTGATGATCAATACCAATTTCATCTAAAACGTTAACAATTTGATCAACTGCGCCTGAATTGAATAAGAACCTGTCAGTTACAATAAATGCGCGTTTCTTGCCTTCAAGTTCACGAAGTGCTAAATCAACAGCACCTCTTTTAAAGTAAACCTTCGGCGGAACTTTAAACCATAACATGTTTTCTCTCCTTTCAGCAACAGTTTTGTAATTTAATAAGTGTTCAACACCTATATTACCTGATATTGCGTTTTTACCCCAGGAACCGCAACCTAATGAAAGTGACGGTTCAAGTTTGAAGTTATATAAGTCACCAATACCTCCCTGTGCAGAAGGTGAGTTAATTAACACTCGGCAGGTAGGCATTTTTTCTGCATATCTGTCAATTCTTTCCTGATGACGGGCATCAGTATAAAGGTCTGCTGAGTGGCCGGCACCGCCTTTTATAACAAGTTCATATGCCATTTCTGCAGCTTCTTCAAAATCTTTTGCTTTATACATTGTTAAGATTGGTGATAATTTTTCCCTTGAGAAAGGATCTTCCCAATCCACTGAAGGTCTTTCCGCTAACAAAATTTTTGCATTTGCCGGAACTTCAAAACCTGCAAGTTCAGCAATTCTATGAGCATTTTGCCCTACAATAGCCGGATGAGCGGTCCCACGTTTCGGATCAATAAAAGGCAATGCCATAAGTTTCTTTTCATCCGCTTTGCTCAAAAGATGAGCGCCTCTATAAATGAATTCTTTTTTAACTTCCTCATAAACTTTGTCAACAACCACCACTGATTGTTCTGATGCGCAAATCATACCGTTATCAAAAGTTTTTGATAATATTATTGATGAAACAGCCATTTTGATATCAGCAGTTTCGTCAATAACGGCTGCAGCATTACCAGCACCAACACCTAGTGCAGGATTACCGGATGAATAAGCTGCCTTAACCATTCCCGGCCCGCCTGTTGCTAAGATGCAGGATATTGATTCATGTTTCATTAACTGATTTGATAAATCAATTGAAGGGATATCAATCCAGCCGATAATATCTTCCGGTGCTCCCGCTTTTACTGCTGCTTCAAGAACTACTTTTGCAGCTGCTATTGTGGATTTTGTAGCACGCGGGTGGGGTGAAAAGATTATTGCATTTCTTGTTTTCAATGCTATTAATGATTTAAAAATTGCAGTTGATGTCGGGTTAGTTGTCGGTACAATACCTGCAATAACCCCCAAAGGTTCTGCAACTACCTTAATACCGTTGGTTTTATCTTCACTGATAATTCCGCAGGTTTTAGCATTTTTATGCTTGTTATAAATGTACTCTGATGCATAGTGATTCTTGATAATTTTATCTTCTAAAACACCCATTCCTGTCTCCTCAACAGCCATTCTGGCCAAAGGAATACGGGCTTTATCAGCAGCTGTTGCCGCTGCTTTGAAGATTGCATCTACCTGTTCCTGTGTGTAAGTTGCATAAATCTTTTGAGCTTTTTTAACCCTCTCAATAAGCAATTCCAATTGTTCGGCGTTGTCAACCAGAGTAGACTTGTTTAAAGTCTTTTCAAGTTTTTCAACTGTCTTTTTGCTCTTTGTCGTCATGATATTTTATCTCCTTTTAATTATAATTTGAGCTTTTTACGGGGTAATTTATTATACCATAAAACCCTTCTTTTTATCGTGAATTATTTCACAATTACATTATAAAACAATGTTATTGAAAAAGCAAGTGTATTTATTACAATCTTTATTTTTTCTTTATAAATTGATATATTAATAAAATATTGGTATAATTAATTTATGAAAAGTATTATAAGGAAAATTTTATATTATATACTATCTGTTCAGGAGAAATCTCTTACATTCAGGCTCAATAAGAGCTTGAAAAACTCTTATAGCAATAAAACATCCAAAACTATTCTTTCTTCAACCGAACACATGACTTTAACCCTTGAAACTGAAAAAAATAAAGCACTTGTAATCAAAAACGTTGAAGACATAATAAAAAATACCGGAAATAACCCGGAAAAATTGCTGGAATATATTAAAGCCGCAGGAACTAAAGTTTATAAAATAAAAAATGCTGATAAAATCTTAAATGCAATTGGGGAGGAAGAAGGCCTGATATGTGAACTAAAAGGTTTAAAGGCACTCTATTTAAATCTGTTTACAAACTCGGGTTTAAGTTTGAATTTTCCGCCGTCATTTGTTTTACGGGAAGGCACTATTGATCCTTTATATATGCTTCACCATTTTTACAAATGGTATTCATTAAGCCTAAACCTTCCGGGATTTGATTATAAGGCCCAGCAAAATTTTAAAAAATACCTTAAAAATGTAAATGACTCAACTTTAAATAAATTGTCAATGGAAGATACCCTTGCATTAAAAGAGGCTGTTGCAAGGGACCAGGAAGCAACCGAATTTACGCTTTCATTTACGGAAAAAACAGAAGGTGCCAAAAAGGTACATAAGAAGATGACCGAAGGCGGTGCTGAGATTTAAAAAAGGAGCTAACGCTCCTTAATCTTCTGCCACTACCGCATATCTGTAGTATTCAGCCCATGCTCTGTACCCGCCATTCATCATTACGCAGGGTAATCCATAATCAGCAAGTGTTAAACAGGCAAATGCGGCTGCAGAGCAATATTCACAGCACCCATAAACTATTGTAAGCTTGTCTTTAGAAAGTTTATCAGTATTCTGGCTGATTTCGTCTTTTGGAATTGAGATTGCAGTAGGGATATGACCTTCATTATATTTTTCTTTATCTCTTATATCTACAACTACTGCTTCGCCTTCATCTAAGAGTTTTTTCAATTGATTGGGACCTATTACGTAAGCCAATTTTTTTACAAAAAATTCTTGCGCTGACCGGCTGTCAAATCTGAGTTCTTTAATTTTTTCATGCATAATAAATATCCTTTCTTTATAAAAAAGGATAAAATAGTTTATAATAAAAAAAACTTAGCAATTTGGGGTAAATTGCTATAGTTTGGGGTAAGTAGTTAAGGATTCTATGCACTATGCCAAATACGGCAAGTGAATATTTGAAGTTTCTGTCATATTAGAATCTATGTCAGATGAAAAAAGTATATTATAAGCCTTGGCAAATTTACGACTTAATGCCTTCAATGGATTAGATTGAACTGCATCAGCCTCCTGAGTTAGTCTTAAATTCTTTTCAAATCTCAATTTATCAGAATTTTGTAAAGATAAAAGAGCTATTTTCGGGGTTATATTATTCATATTGCCTTCACCAAATGTGATATGTTTTGTAGCTATATTACTTATCGGAGTTACTTTCATTTTTCTTACCTCCTTTCGAGGTTTGTTATTAAGTGTTTTTTTGACACTTCATCTTAACAATTTCACTATATACTATAAAATATTTTTTGTCAACCCTTTATGTAAAGTTATATTAAGCGGGTGAAAAATTAGTTATAATGTGCCTTTTGGTATAAAGTGGCAAAAGTACACTTATTTGTGCTTTTGAGCCTCATATATCAACCTGAGAAATACCCAACCGGCTAATGAAAACAGCCTCAAAAAATCCCCCAGGAGTATGATTAATTCAGGCGTACAAGGCAATTGAAAATATTAAGTTATTTTAATTTAATATAATTAAATCTTTTTCATACTTCCAGCTATTCTTGGGGGCATCAGCTCCCTTTTTTTATGCATTATAGCCATTAATTATAGAAACATTTTATGCTTTTATAAATACAAAATTTTACCCATGGGAACACGTGACAGCAGTGACGCCAATTCTATTGAAAACAAATGCAAATACAACGGAGAAAATACTGAAAACTATGCAGTACATGATGGTTTTAGATGTCGGCAACATGGACTATCTTCATTGCGATGGATTATCATGGGCAAACATAAATGTGACTAAAAAATGCTTATTGCTTAATCGCAACAAGCATCAATTTATACTTAAATATTACTTAAATATTACTTAAATATTTTAAACTTCGGGTAAGTCACCTTTTACATCAGCAACAACATCACTTTCAAGGTTAAACACCGTATGCAAAGCTTTTAAAGCTTTTTGGGCATCAGATTTATCAACAAGGCAACTTATTTTAATCTCACTTGTAGATATCATTTTAATATTAATATTCAAGGTTGCAAGTGTTTCAAACATAGTAGAAGCTATACCCGGTCTGTCAATCATGCCTGCTCCGACTATTGATACTTTTGCAATTTCGTCATCAACTTTGATATCACTTGCGTTAATCTCATCTTTCAATTTATCAAGCACTGTCAAAGTTTTAGGCAAATCATTCGCATCAATTGTAAAGGCAATATCATTAGTATTTGAAACTTTCCTTGCATAAGATTGAATAATCATATCAACGGATATATTTTCATTAGCAAGTGCAGTGAACAAACTTGCGGCGACACCGGGTTTATCCGGCACATCACAAACCACAATTCTTGCCTGACTTAAATCTGCAGCAACACCTGCAACCGGTCTGTATAATTCCATTTTATCAACTCCTACAATTAATGTGCCCATATCTTCAAGCTTAAAACTGCTTCTTACCCTCATAGGTACAGCAAATTGTTTAGCTGTTTCAACACTTCTCGGGTGGAGAACATTTGCGCCTGCATGAGCCAGTTCAAGCATTTCCTCATAAGAAACTTCTCGTAGTTTTGAGGCATTTGGTACAACTCTCGGATCTGTTGTGTAAACACCTTCCACATCAGTGTATATGTCGCATCGTTCTGCATTTAATGCTGCCGCAAGTGCAACTGCAGACGTATCCGAACCACCGCGCCCAAGTGTCGTAATCTCGCCGTCTTCGGTTACTCCCTGAAAACCAGCGACAACTATAATTTTACCCGCTTCAAGGTTTCTTCGTAATTTTTCTGTTTTTATATCTATAATTCTGGCTTTTGAATGAACATTCTCTGTCATAATACCTACTTGCATAGCATTGAAGCTTATTGCATCATATCCTTGTGCCTGAATCGCCATAGTTAAAAGTGCAATTGATACACATTCACCCGTCGATAGAAGCATGTCCATTTCACGGCCGGAAGGATTCGGTGTCAGGGATTTTGCCATTTTAACAAGATGATCAGTTGTATGCCCCATTGCAGATACAACAACAACTATATCGTTACCCTTTTCTTTTTCCCTAATTACAACTTTTGCGACATTTTTAATTTTTTCGGTATCAGCGACTGAAGTTCCGCCAAATTTTTGAACTATTATCTTTCTCATCAGTTCTCTTTTATATTTTTTAAAAGTTCTTCTAACTCCACCCGAAGCTCGGGGTATTCAAATTCACTTATCTTATCGGCAATTGATATTGCTTCCTTAACATTATATTCACAAATGTTTTCTTTGACAAGTATGTAACTTGTATAAAATAATAAATTTAATATTTCCTGGTTTTGGGGCTCCAGTTTTTCAGCTTTTCTAAGCTTTCTTTGAGCCTCTTTATATTCGCCCTTAGATGTTAAATATTTTGCATATTCTAAATATGCAACAGTACATTGGGGGTTAAATTTCAGAATCTTATCATAAGAATCACGTACCATTGCATCTTTTTCTAAGGATTGATAACATTTTGCCAGCCTGAAATAATTATAAACATCTTTTGGTTCTTTATTAAGGGCATTCTTAAAATAGTTGACGGCTTCTTCTATTTTTCCATAAGCATAAGCGGAGATGCCTTTTGCCTCTGTCAGTAATACACTGTCAATTTCTTTTTCTTCTGCAAAGTTTATAAAATTATATGCTTTTTCAAAATCCTTTGTTTCCGCAGCACATAAAGCCATGCCCGCCTGCGCATCGGGGTTTTCAAGCTCCTCAATCAAAACTTTCTGATACATCTCTTTTGCTTCCTGAAATCTGCATAACCTTACAAGAGCATTTCCCCATTCAAGATACAGCAAGGTATTTACAAGCCCCTGTTCTTTTGCTATAGAAAAATATTTTGCCGTATTTTCATAATCAAATTCCAAAGAATATATTTTCCCAAGCAAAAGGTAGGCCGGCAGCATATTAGGATTAAAATCAATTGACTGTTTTGCGTAGCGTATTGCGGATTCATAATTTTCCTTTAGAAAATAAAGGTTAGCTAATTCATAAGTACAGCTTTCATTAGGATTTGCTCCGGTCAAAAAACTCAACTTACGCTCAGCTTCATCGTATTCACCCAAGCGAACTTCTACTATTGCAGACAAAAGCAGGGCAGCAAAATTGTATCTGTTAATTTGTATTGCTTTTATGAACTTTTCATGCGCTTCATTGTATTTTTTTTGTTTTAACAAAGACATGCCCCAACCGGTTTGTATATCGGTATTAACGGGAGATACTTTATTAGCCTGTTCAAATGCCTGTTCGGCACCCTCATAATCTTTTAAAGTAATCTGAACAAGACCTAATTTATGCCATATATTTTTGTCCTGAGGATTAAGCGCCGCTGATGTCTGATATGCTTCAAGTGAAGCTTTATAGTCACCGAGTTTTTCCTCGCACACACCGAGATACTTATACACAAGCGCATCTTTTCGGGTAAGTTCAAGTGCTTCATTCAGAATTTTCTTAGCATCTTCATAATGCATCTTATCAATAAGTTTTTTAGCACGATTAACATACGCAATTGACGGAAGCGTCTGATTTTCGGTATCTTTTTTATATGTATCAACAGACGAATTCAAGTCCTTAACTTTACAGGAGATTTTTTTTATCCAACCAAACAATCTGCCACCTCTCTAAAAGCACCTTCCCCGCCATCAAAAGTTGTTACCTGTATATTCGGTAAAGTTTTAAGCTTTTCCGGCGCATGCGGAACAGTAACTTTATATTTTGCGTATTCAAGGCATGCAAAATCATTTATATCATCACCTATATAAACAAATTCTTCCGGCAAAAGGTTATATTTTTCAACAATTAACTTTAAAACGTCAATTTTTATTCTGATATTTTGGTAGACTTCTTCAATTTGAAACTTTTTAGCCATAGTCTCTATTGCTAAATTTTTTTCTCCGGAAATTATGGCAATGTTATAACCGTTTTTTTTGAGAATGGAAAACCCCATTACATCTTTAAAATTGAGCCGGCGTGCCATAGTCCCGTCATCATTTATGTAAACGCAATTATCCGTGACAATTCCGTCAAAATCTGTTATAACCCATTTTATACTTTCAGGTAGCTTAATCAATGACAAATATCCTCTTATCTGGTATAATTATATCATAAGATAAGGCTGAGACAAATGATTTCATATATTATTAACAGCGGATTAATTCTGGTTTTCATATTATTATTCTTCATAACAAGAAAAACAAATAAACGCTGGTCAAAAATTAACGACTATCTGGGAACCGTAACAAATACGGTAAACTCAGTACGCTACGGCAACCTGACAACAAAAATTGAAAAACTGGAACATCCGACTTATCAGAATGTTACAGACAGCATAAACCGGATGGTTGACACACTCAACGACCGGGAAAAAATGATTATTGAATATCAGGCAGAATTAATGCGGCAGAACAGACTTTTGGAATCTGTTATCAATTCTTTATCGGATGGAATTTTAATTATAAATGAACATAATGATATTCTTCGTGCCACACCAAAAGTTTCAACATGGTTTGGTGTAAAAGGTAAAGATATTATAGGGAAAAATATTTTTGAATTTATTGAAATTGCAGACGATTTGAGTGTAGAAAAGCTTGACGGGAACGATGTTTTTATAAAGCACACCCCAACAAATAATTTTATTATAAGCGCGCAGAAGCTTAAAACTGATGACAAAAAGAATCGTTTTGTACTTTTAATCAAAGATATTACAAACGAACGCGAGATTGAAACTTTAAAAGAAGATTTTGTTGCAACATTAACCCATGACCTGAAAGTTCCAATTGTTGCTGAGGCTAATATCGTTGAATTCCTGCTTGAAGGCAAATTCGGCGAAATTTCCGAAAAGCAAAAAGTCGCTCTCCAAAATATGCAGGTTTCAAATAAAGAGCTGATTGATTTGGTACAAATTCTGCTTGAAACATACAAGATTAAAGAACAGGGAATTAAACTACTGAAAGAAACAATTGTACTTAACCCGTTTATTGAAACAATAGTATCTGAAATGCAGCCTATAGCAAACAAATCCGGAATAACAATTAATTTTAATCCTGAAAGGGCTTTAATCGTAAATGCAGATCCCATGCAGCTCAACCGTGTAATAAAAAATCTTATTTCAAACGCGATTTCACACAGCAACACAAAAGAATGCATTGATATAAAAACAGGTGAGTTGAAAGGATATATAACAATCTCTGTTATTGATTACGGACAGGGAATTTCACCAAGCGAAATAAAAATGATTTTTAATAAATATTATTCAGCGGCCAAAAAGTTCCGTAAAATAGGTACCGGCCTAGGCCTTTATCTGTCACAGCAAATTGCGCTCTCACATGGAGGAGAAATCACCGTAGAAAGCGAAGAAAATATCCGAACTGTATTTTGCGTAAAACTTCCTGCCTAAATATGGTATAATAAGCTTATGAAAAAACAATTGTTAAGCCTTCTGGACTGGATTTATAAAAAGAAATGCTATTTTTGCAAAAGCTCTAAAGAATCTGTCCGAATGTGCTCAAAATGCTATGATAAACTAATTTGTCTGCCGGTAAAACCAAACAGAATTATTGACGGAATAGATGTCTACTGTGCCGGTAACTACTCTAATGAACTCCAAAAACTTATTCGTGGGCTTAAATACCACAGACAAAAAGATCTTGCCTACTTTCAGGCAAAATTTATGTTTGAATACTGGAATCAATTAAAAAAAGAGGGCGATTTTCAGGTGGTACCGGTACCATTACACGAAAAACGCCGCAGGAAAAGAAAATATAACCACATGGAGCTTGTGTCAGAACAATTCTGCAATTTGACAGGATATACGCCAAACCCCAATTTGATTAAACGTATAAAAGATACAAAACCGCAATATAGATTATCAAAACGCCAGCGCGCCGAAAACCTTCATGAGGCTTTTAAAGTGCAAAAGTCAGCCTTTTTTAATGATAAAAAAGTTCTTATAATTGATGATATATGCACAACAGGCTCAACTTTTGAAGAAATGATAAAGGAATTCAAGAAAAACGGGATTTGTGATATAATTTGTTTTGCAACAACAACACCGTTTTAACTATGATTTTAAAAGAATTCGCAAAATACTTACAAAGGCATAATGATGATTTAATACAAAATAAAACCACTGCAACAAAGCTTTTATGCAAGTGGCTGAGACATATTATCCATAAACATCCGAGGACAAATGCCGAAAAAATTATACACTGTGAAATTATGCTTGCCGAAAACAAATCCGGCAATTTCCTGCTTGTCGGTAAATCCGAAAGCGGAAGAACTTTAATGAATGCATTAAATAATTTTGCAATAAGTTATGAAAATTATATAATGAGCCGATGGCTTGAGGATAAAAAACCTCATCACTTCACAAACTATCCTGATGATACAAACTAATCGCCAAATTGGCGGATTTTATTTAACATTCCTAATCATAAAATATTTTTAAAGATAAGAGGATTTTACCATGACTACTATATATACAGCACCGGTTTGTGAATTAAAAGTCTTGAATAATTTGTTCATAGAACTTACAGCAAAAAATTGCAATCAACGTTGTAAACACTGTTATATAGATTTTCCGCTGACAAAAAATGTAAAGGATTTTATCCAGATTGATACAATAAAAGAAGCCTTGAGCGATACATTGAACGAAAATTTAGAATGCATATATCTGACAGGTGCAGAACCTATGACACATCCCGATTTCAATAATATTTTAAGGTTATGTTTAAAACGTTCAAATGTCTGTATTTTCACAAACGGATCATTTATAAATGAAAAAAAAGCACGCTTTTTGAAAAGAGTAGAGGGAGAAAGTAATTACGAAATTATTTTCAAATTAAGCATTGACCACTATGACGAAGTCAAAAGTGATGACATACGCGGAAGAGGAACATATCGTCAGGTTCTGCACGCGGTAAAAAGCCTTATAAAATATGATTTCAATCCTATCCTATGTGTAACTGATTATTATAATGAAGGCAAAGAAACCCTTTTGAAAGAATTCAAAAAATTATTTGCCCGAATAGGTTTTGAGGCAAAAGACAATAATTTTAAAATAAATTTATGGCACGATACTAATACAGCACCCGACATAATACCTGATAAGTTAAGCTGGAACACACTTGATTGTGAATTCGGCAGAATGTTGACCGTAAAAGGTATTTATACATGCCCGTTTCTGGCTAATGACCACCGAGGACGCTCAGGCAGTACATTTAAGGACTTCTCGCGTAAAAACACACTTGAGACTAACTGCTGTATGACCTGCATACAAAACAAAGATGCATTATTCGGAATAGATTATAATCTTTTTAAGGAATAATATTATTTTTGCGCATACAGTTTTAGCTGAAACTTAATTACCAATATTTTTTTGTCTTTTGCGTAAGGGACAATCTCAAATGAAGCTATATCCAAAAAGTGTTCGTGTTTATAAAGCTCTCTCAAGAAACTTTCAAACTCTTTATAAGTTGCCACCATTTCAATATCAAGCTTTGCAACATTATATTTATCCGGAACATTTTTTACGAAATTATCATCTTTGGGGTCGTATTCATATTTTATAGAACGGGTTTTAATAGAGTTACCACGAATTAACGTCAAAATCTCAGCGAATTCATTTGCTATAATGGATTCTGTGTCAATACCCCGCTCTATTGGTTTATAAACAGCTTTTGCCGTATTCTGGCTCTCCGCTTCAAATTTTTTAATCTTTTCCTCCAAATTACTCAATGTTCTCTCTTTATCAGCAAGAGTAGTTAATGCAGTTTCATAGTCTTTAGAAATTGTATAGATATCTGTTACAATAGGCACAATTCTGCTAATTATATAGCCCAAAACTATAAAAGTTAAAAGTAGTATTAATATTACCGTTTTAAATTTTCTAAAATAAAGTTCTATTTCCGGCATTTGATATATCCTCTCTTTAGGTCTGAATATCAACAGGCTCTAAATTATCAACTTTTTTTGTTGATTTTGTATTCTTTTTGGAGCCTGATTTTTTGTCACTATTTTTAGATTTAGTATTACTTTTAGCAGAAGATGATTTAAGATCCGCTTCTGTCATATTAGTGATTTCGAAATTATACATTGTATCCCCATCAGAAGAAACAACTTCATCAATATTATTAGAAACCATTTCAAGGTTATGCAAACGTAATTTAGTATCAATCAATGAATCTTTCATATTTTTGAAGAAAATGTATATACCTTCAACATCTTCCGAAACACCTTTAATATCGATTTGTCCGGTCGACTTTGCAGAAAAATAAGTAAGCCACAAGTCAGCCGGAACGGATTCTCCCAGGGCAGAATATGCAATAAGCTTTGCTCTGTTATATTTTAATACATTTTCAACTTCAGCTTTAATAACAAATTTTCCACTCTCAGATGCCAACTCCGTTAACCTTTTAATTTCAGCCTCAACATTCTTAATTTTTGATTTTACCTCAGTAAGCTGAGCTTTATTTTTCTTTTGCAAAATGGGCAGCGTCAACATAGCAGCAAGTGACGGAACAATTAATATTCCGGCAAGTACAAGTGACATTTTCTTTAATACAGACTCCGTGAGTATAATTTCTTTATCATTAAAATTAAAAGAAATACTTTCTTCCGCACCTGCGGACAGTTCGGTCATTTTATTTCCTGAAAAATCAAGCTTTATAGGATAATCGCATATACGTGCAACAGCGATACCAACAGATTCAAGTGTAATTTTCATAACCTGATCCGGCAGGATATCCAAGCTTACCGACAAGATTTCTCTTTTTCTATAAGTATTATTTTCAAGAAACTCCGCTTTACCTTCAAACGAAAGTTTTGAAATAAGATGTTCCGCACTGACAAGATCCGTTTCTGATACTACATAAAGATAATTGGCCGGAAAGTTAATTAACGCGATTTGAGCCGACGTATTAATAACGTCATAAACTTCCTCCGGTTCATATGTCTTTAATGCCAGCGGTTCTTCATAATAATCTACAATATTTTTGCCTGACAATGACACAAGACTATATCCGTTTGAATTTACAATCATTAAATTCCATGAAACATCATTTTCCATAGGTGCTTCAGTCTTGCCGGAAAACAACAGCGCTCTCAATATAGAAACTAAAGAAATTTGAACACTGCTGAGTGTTGCACCCATTTCCGCCAAAATATCTCTTATCTTATCAACAGCATTTTTCTGTATAGCGGAATAAAATATAGTTCTGGTATCTGAAGCTCCGCCCAACTGTGCATCAAACCAGCTTACCAAAGGCTCGCACCGTTTAAAGATATAAGTTTGTTCAACTTCAGATATAACAGCTTCTGTAATACTATCATCATTAAGCAGCAGAGGAAGTTCTACTTTCCCAAAATGAACCATCGGCAAATTGAGTATAACATTACATTTAGGATTAATTTTTAGATCTTGAAATAATTCTTGTAAAGCATCTTTGAAACTATGATAATCTGAGATTTCTCTCATAGTTTCGCTATATT
>CAYYAG010000025.1:0-6336 GCA_964470005.1 uncultured Muribaculaceae bacterium | reverse complement strand
AAAGCATCTTTGAAACTATGATAATCTGAGATTTCTCTCATAGTTTCGCTATATTCAAGGGGCTTATGCCCGTACACCTTTACGGATTTTATTACCGGATCAACCTGTATCAATTCAAGGCCGACACCCGGCGTAACAGATAAATACACTATTTCTTTACTACCAGCACCAAACTGTGCTAATAAGTCATTTAAAAATTTTTCTATCATAATCTTCGCCAATTTTTCACTTAATTCTTATTTTTATTATACAATATATTTTATAAACAGCCCAATTTTAACATAAATTTACACTACCTGGAGGATAAAGCCTTTATGGAAGGAATAAAAGAAAAAATTAACAGACTTAAAAGAGAGAAAAATGCAGTAATCCTTGCACACTGCTACCAAAACATTGAAATAGATGAAGTAGCAGACTATATTGGAGATTCTTTATATCTTAGCCAAATGGCAGCATCAACAGATGCTGATATTATAGTTTTTGCCGGGGTATATTTTATGGCGCAGACTGCCAAAATTCTTTCTCCCGATAAAAAAGTCTTACTGCCAAGACTTGAATCCGGATGCCTCATGGCTGATATGATTAACCTGCACCAGCTCAGAGAATTTAAATCAAAACATCCTGATATTCCAACTGTATGTTATATAAATTCAACAGCAGAAGTTAAATCCGAATGCGATATATGCTGTACGAGTTCAAATGCAGTAAAAATAGTTGCCAGCTTAAATACTGACAAAGTATTATTTTTACCTGATACTTATCTTGGCAAATGGGTAGAGGCACAACTAGGTAACGTAGAAGTAATTACATATCCGGGCTACTGTCCAACTCATTTGAGAATAAAAGCTGAAGATATTCTTTCAATGCGTAAAAAATATCCTGAAGCCAAAATCCTTACACATCCGGAGTGCCACAAATCAGTCACAGAAATTTCAGATTATGTCGGAAGCACAACCGGAATTATGAAATATGCCAAAGAGAGCAGCGAAAAACAATTTATTATTGCAACCGAAGAGGGCGTATATGACAGGCTTAAACGTGATTTGCCCGAAAAAGAATTTATAATGATAAAAGATAACATTATATGCCCGAATATGAAATGGCATACACTTGACGACATATTCAACGCCCTTGTCAATGAAGAACATGAAATAGATGTCGATAAGGATTTGGCGAAAAAAGCACACAACTGTATTGACAGAATGCTTGAGGTATCTAAATAATGAATGACATTATTTTTGGTAAAAATTCTGTTTTGGAGGCGCTGATTGCCGGCGACAGGGAAATAAACAAAATTCTTATTTCAAAAAATCTCCACAGTGACGCAAAATTGAATAAGATAAAAGAGCTTGCACAGCAAAATGGTGTAGTATACCAATTTGTAGCAAAAGAAAAATTCCAGAATTATGCAGAACTCAACCATCAAGGGATAATTGCGCAAATTTCTCCTATAAAATATACTGACCTTGATTCCTTTTTGGAAGAGAATTATTCAAATGCTTCTTTAGTAATTCTGGACGGAGTTGAAGATCCTCACAATTTAGGTGCAATAATAAGAACTTGTGTCTGTGCGGGAGTTTCCGGAATAATCATTCCGGCCCGGCGGAATGTGCTAGTAAATTCAATAGTTGAAAAAACAAGCGCCGGAGCAATTAATCACATACCTATTATAAAAGTCAATAGCCTTGTTAACGCCGTCCAGAAATTAAAAAATAAGGACTGGTGGATAATTGCTACTGACGCATCCGCAAAAGATAATTATTATAACATAGATTATTGTAATATGAACTCAGCAATAATTATGGGTGCAGAACACGCAGGAGTATCAAAATCTCTGCTCAAGCTTTCGGATTTTACAGTCAAAATTCCGATGATGAATAATTTCAACTCACTTAATGTATCTAACGCGCTGAGCGCAATAATCTTTGAATCGCTACGACAAAAGTTACATAATATTAACAAATAAGTAAATCTTAAAAAATTATTGTAATATAAAATTACGGAGCTAAAAAATGAAGAAAGAATTTGAAAAATTCGGAATATTAACCGACGATATTTCTGATGAAAATATAGATTTCCATAAAATTCAAGCAGAAGACGATGAAGAAAACGTTCTTGAATCAGTCGAAGATCCAAAAGTCCAGGAAAGTCTGTCATCAGTAAATGCCGATGACAGCGTAAGACTTTACCTTCAGCAGATTGGGAAAATACCTCTTTTATCCGCGGAACAGGAACTGGATCTTGCAAAAAAAATCAAAGAACAGCACGATGATTTTTCGAAAGATTTGTTGGTAAATGCAAACCTCAGGCTTGTCGTAAGCATAGCAAAAAAATACATAGGCCGCGGACTTTCTTTTCTGGATCTAATCCAGGAAGGCAATATGGGGTTAATGAAAGCAGCAGGACGATTTGACTATACTAAAGGCTATAAGTTTTCAACCTATGCCACATGGTGGATTCAACAATCCATAACCCGCGCAATTGCTGATAAGGCAAGAATCATCCGACTCCCTATCCACATGATAGAATCCTTGGGGAAAATTCGCCGTGCGACACTGGATTTAACAACCGAACTCGGACATACTCCAACAAAACAGGAAATCGCTTACAGGCTTGGTGTCCCTGTCAGCAAACTCACATCTATTGTAAAAGCCGCACAATCTACAATAAGCATGGATACTCCCGCAAGCTCTGATGAAGATTCAAGCAAACTATCCGATTTTATTGTAGATGAAAGCACAATAACCCCTGATAGCAGAGTTTCACAGGAAAACCTCCTTGAAGATATCCGACGAATTCTAAATCAGCTAAGCCAGAAAGAACGCGACGTTTTAATTTTGCGCTATGGTTTAGACAATAATGGGGCAAAGAAAACCCTTGACGAAATCGGCTCTCAATACGGAGTTTCTCGCGAACGTATTAGGCAAATTGAAAATCGCGCAATCGCAAAACTCAAAAAACTTTGTAAAAACAAAAAACTTACCGTAGGATTAAAAAACTACTTCGGGGAATAACTTTCACTGCGACAGAAACTGAATATGCTATCTTCCAAAGCCTGCAACAGGCGTAATTTATCTTGCATAACAGCCAGCATTACAGACATTTTAGAATAATCTTCATCACTTATTTCGCAATATTTTACGGCAATGTCTATTAATACTTCCAACTCTGTAAGCATGTTATTTACATCAAAAAGTTTGTCGATTATTTCTTTGTTCAATATTTTATTCCTATATTCAATAATTTATATCTATTTTACCATAAACTATATTCAAAATGCAATATATAATAAGGGGATGAATGAAAAATCGTTAAGAAAAAATTTAGCAGACAACATACGTTTGTTGAGAACGAAACACCGTTTTTCACAAGATACTCTTGCTGAATTAGCAAATGTAACTCAACAACAAATAAGTTTTTTAGAAAATGAACGTTTGAAAAATCCTAAATTATTAATGATAGTTAAAATAGCCGAAGTATTTAATGTGACGGTAAATGACCTTATTTATGAGCAGAAATAATTTTTAAATAAACCATAAAAAAAGCTCCCTTACGGGAGCCTTTTTGTTTTTAAGCATCTTTGTTAATATCTTTAATACTCAACGCAATTCTGTGTTCTTGCGGAGTAAATTTTTTAATAAGAACTTCTACACTGTCTCCTACTTTGAAGTAATTGAACGGATTAACGTTTTCTTCTGCTATTTCAGAAACAGGAAGCAAGGCTTCCACTCCCGGGAAGATATTAATAAATGCACCAAAACCGGTAACCTTATTAACAGTGCCTGTGATTACCTGCCCTTCCTGAAACTGACCTTCAATTTGAGTCCACGGATCTTCTCCCATTCTCTTCAAAGACAATGAAATTCTTTTTAATTCATTATCAATCTTGATAATTTTAACTTCAATAGTTTCTCCGAGAGAAATTACATCAGACGGGTGTTTAATTCTAGACCAGGAAATTTCAGAAATAGGCAACAGACCGTCAATACCATTGATATCAACAAACGCGCCGAAATCCGCAATTCTAACAACTTCACCTTTAACAATCTGATCTTCTTGCAATGTTGACAAAATATTATCAACAACCTGATCGCGTTGTTCAGCAACGGCCAGACGTTGTGATAGGATTAACTTATTTTTCTTAGGATCAGCTTCAAGAACTTTAACTTCAATTTTCTGATCAACCAAACCTTCAAAAGGAGTACCCGTTCTCAATTGAGATGAAGGAATAAATCCTTTCAAATCAGCAACATCAACCAACACGCCGCCTTTTACTATTGAAACAACTTTTGCTAAAATAGTGTCGCCCTGGAGTTTCGCATCATTCAATTGCGCCCAAGCTTGAGCAAAAGCAATACGTTTAAGCGACAAAAGCATACCTTCGTCATCATTTTCTTCTTTTAATACATAAAACTCTTTTTCATCGCCAATTTCAAGAGTTTCAGAATCTTCGCCGGAGGGGATTTCTTTGACGGGCAAAAATGCTTCAGTTTTAGCGCCGCGAATACTTATTAAATATCCGTCCTGCTCTTTTTTAACCACAGTACCTTCTACTATATCGGCTACTGAATAGTTTTTTGAAAAACTTTCTTCCAAAAGTCTTTCGAATTCATCCATAGATGTTTTTTCTAATGTTGTTGTCATTTTATTGTTCTCCTTATTTTATTAATAACTTTTTCTATCACCTCTTGGGGGGTAGAGGCACCTGCTGTAACTGAAATTTTTTCAGCATTTTTTATTAAGTCCATATAATTTTCCAATTCTTCATCATTTTCGATATGAATAGTTTTAGTAATATCTTTGAGGATTTCAGCCAGATGTGTTGTATTAGCACTTTTTCTGGAGCCGACCACTATCATCAAATCACTGCCCTGAGCAAGTTCTTTAGCTTCTGTTTGCCGCATAGAAGTACTTGCACAAATTGTGTTGGCAATATGCAATTCTTTTGCAACAGTTGTCAAATATTCAACAATCGGTGTAAGTGTTGTAATTCTTTGTGTTGTTTGGACGACGACCCCGATTTTTCTATGCGATTTCAAGTCTGCCTCAATTTGTTTCAACTGTTCAACCGAGCCGGCAACAATAACCTTATCGGTATATAATTCTGCATTAGCTTTTATTGCAATAACTTCAGGGTGCTCGGATTTTCCTACAATTACGACATAGCACCCGTCTTTTGCAAGCTCAATTGCTTTTTGCTGAACTTTTTTGACATCAGGACAAGTTAAATCAACGGGTTCAAAGCCAGCCCGTTTAATCTTTTCAATAATTTGCGGGCTTTCGCCATGACTTCTTATAACACAAATCCCATCACCTTTTTCAGGGATTTCTGTAAGGGTTTCAATTCCCAAAGCTTCCAATTCATGTATAACCTGAGTATTATGAATAAGTTCACCCAGAACAAAAACTTTCTTATCAGGGTTTTCGGCTTTTAATTTTTTAGCGGTTTCGACGGCTCTTTTCACACCGTAACAAAAACCTGCATGTTTTGCTAGAATTATTTCTTTCGGCAATTTAAAATTGTCTTCTTTCTTTTGAACTTGCGGCGAACCGCTGTAAGACAATTTAACAACAAAAAACTTTTAAAATCAAGCTCTTACTTTTAACGGTTTTTTAATACCTTCAGTATTATTATCATTATCATTGCGAGCCAATGCTGCTTCCTGGGATACTTTGCTAAATCTTGCAGGATTATCTATAATAAATTCATCCAATTGCTTACTGAACCTTCCCCCTGCATTTCTCATCCATTTTATCGCAGAGTCGGCAATAACGGAACTACAGGTCGTGATTATTTCTATACCGCGCCCCTTGTTAGCAAAAGTCGGAATATATTCGGGAAAATTTTCACAAAGTGTAACGGGTAATTTATTAAACATTTGAGAAGGCAATGATTTCAAAAGATCTCTTTGTTCTTTTTGTGAAAGGCTTTTGAAATGTTTTACGGCATCTTCCTGAGAAATCACCTCGTCGTCGCTTGCCTCTATTGCCTGATAAACAGTTTGAGCCTTTTCAGATAACTCAACAAACAGAACCGTTGGTACAGTCTGGGTATTAGAACCGGTATTGGCGGCTAAGTCAGATGAAACATTGTTATTATTAGCAGTTTCAGATGTTGTTGAAGCATCACGTGTATCGGATGTTTGTTTTGTATCGTGTTGCGGGGGTTCTGTTCTGATAGCTTCTGTAAGGTTTTCTTTGCCGAGAGATTTGGTATAATCTCTCGCCCAATCTCTTACGCTTTCATCCAATTTATAGATATTACTTGCGGCATATTCCTGAACCTCATCGAATTTTGATGACATTACGATTTTATAAACATCAGCCTGATTTTCG
>CAYYAG010000024.1:17459-23074 GCA_964470005.1 uncultured Muribaculaceae bacterium | reverse complement strand
GCGTATGGAAAACTCTAAAAAATGCAGAAGAAAAGAATTTGCCATTTCCAGAGTTACCCGAGCTGCCGCCAAATATTCCTAAAATACTTTCTGCAAAAAATCTGTTTAAACTTGAAACAGTACATTGATTGTAACAAATTATTACAAAAGTGTTAAAAAAATATATCAGGTATTTTAAAATCTTTGAATATGACTATTAAAAATATAAATTTTTCAACAAATAATATTAATAATATTCAAAGAGCCTGTGTTGAACTTGGTAGCCGAATTGGCAAAGAATTAACCCCTAAGGTGTCATTTGATGTTGCTGAAATTAACGGTAAGGTCTTTATGTCTGTACAAAATCTTTTAACAGAAAAAAACAATAAAGGTGTTTTTCTAAAACTTGTAAAAGGCAATGACAACGCATCTATTTTGCTGGCCAAGGGTAAAGATAAAAAACTAAAAGAGTTTATGCCGGAATCTTCAAAAATCGTGAACCAGAAAATTAATGAAATGACAAAGGCGCTTGAAAGGGCTTCACGCGATGAAGCTAAAAGTCTTATTGATTTTTAATTTTTAAATACTTCAGCAATTGATTTCTTATAATCCGGTCTCAAAATACCTTTTTCAGTTATTATACCCGTAATCAATTCATTTGGTGTTACATCAAAACCCGGATTAATTATATTTACGCCTTCTGCACAGATTGGTTTTCCGTTAATATGTGTTACCTCATCGTGGGAGCGTTCTTCAATCGGAATTTCGTCGCCTGTTTTAATACCTATATCAATTGTTGACAACGGAGCTGCAATGTAGAATGGAATATTATGATATTTGGCAGCTATTGCAACCGTGTATGTTCCGATTTTGTTTGCGGTATCTCCATTTGCAGCAATCCTGTCAGCTCCTGTGACTACCATATCGATCATTCCTTTTTGCATAAAATATGAACACATGCCATCGGTAATTAATGTTGTGGGAATTCCGTCCATTGTGAGCTCAAGTGTGGTAATTCTTGCACCCTGTTGGCGGGGACGTGTTTCATCAGCAAAAACCTGAATTGTCGGATCATTTGCAAATGCTGATCTGACAACACCAAGCGCTGTACCATATCCTACAGTTGCCAGAGCTCCTGCATTGCAATGTGTTAATATTGTAGCCCCTCTGGGCACAATTTCTGCTCCGTAATCTCCGATTTTTTTGTTGATTTCTATATCTTCGTTTTCAAGTTTAATCGCATTTTGTTTTAATTCTTCAATTAAACCCCTAACATCTGATTTTGAATTTTCAATAATAGCTTTTTGTTTTTCTACAGCCCACATCAAATTTACGGCTGTTGGCCGTGAGGTCGACATATAATCAGCTTTTGCAATAAGTTTTTTGATGAATTCTTCACGGTTTAAGTTTTCTTTTGCCAACTCTTGTGCATATAAAACAACACCATGTGCGCCGGCAATTCCTATTGCTGGTGCTCCTCTTACTATCATTGTTTTTATAGCATCAAACATCTCTTGTCCGGTTTTTATATCAACATATTTAAATTCATACGGAAATAGCGTTTGATCAACCATTCTTGAAAATGTATCAACCCATTCTATTGTTCTTATTTTTGATTTAAATTCAGACATTGTCTCCTCACTTTAATTTGAAATGTTCATCTTCATCTTTTTTATTTAGCAATTGGAAAAAATCTATCCCGTAATATGTTAAAAATCCGGAAAAAGCATTGATTGTAGCGGATAATATTCCTATAAATATTACAATTACGGTAATTAAACCAAAGCTTGCATTACTGAGCGCCATTGATACTCCGTAATTGGGATAAAATTGTAAAAGTTTTGCAAGACCAATTATTATCGGTATATAAAGTATTGAAAACCCAATAAATGAAATAAATCCAATAATAGCACCCAGCATTACGCTTTCCTGGACAGAATTGATTCTAAGCATATTAAGTTTAGTCATAAATAAAATTACAGCAGTTGATGCAAGACACATCAAAACCCAGAAGGCAATCTCCCCTATATATGGAATAACAGTCATTACTCCTAATGCGCCTCCTAAAAATAAGCTGAGCAGACTGATTTGCTTTAGAATATTTTTGTTCATAGATTACTCCTTGTATGGCAAATTGCAATTGCAATTGCATCTACAGTATCATCAAGTTTTGGTAAAGTTTCAACGCCAAGCGAAAGTTTTACCATATGATCGACATCTTTTTTATCGGCTCTACCGTATCCTGTCAAAACCTGTTTTACTTCCATAGGTGTATATTCAAATATCGGAAGGCCGAATTTTTCCAGAACAGTTAAAATAACCCCTCTTGCATGGGAGACAGGCATAACAGTTGTCTGGTTTTTGAAATAAAATAATTTTTCAATAGCTGTTTCATCGGGTTGATATTTTTCGACAATAGTTGTCATATCATTGAAAATTTCTAACAGCCTTTTGGATTCTCGGTCATCTTTAGATGTTTGAATAGAACCGGAGTGGAGAAGTTTGACGTTTTCTCCGTCAAAGTCCACAATACTATAACCTACAATTGCCATACCGGGATCTATGCCTAAAATTTTCATAATTTTATTATAGCATAAATAAAGCGCCTGAAATTTTAAATTCCAGGCGCTTATATGTTTATAAAAAATTATTCTTTAGTATATTCAGCATCAATTACGTCATCGTCAGAATTTTTTGTTTCTTCGGATGATGCACTTTCACTGTTGGCAGATTGTGCTGCATCTTCTTTTTGGACTGCTTCATAAGCTTTTTGAGAAATGCTAAACATTGTTTGTTGTAATTCTTCTGATAGTTTTTTTAATTCATCAGCAGGTTTGTTTTCGTCAATAGCTTTTTGAAGAGCATCTTTTTGTTCATTTAATTTGGTTTGATCTGCAGAATCAATTTTGCCTTCAAAATCTTTTACGATTCTTTCAGCGGAACTGATTAAGCTTGCTGCGTTATTTTTTATTTCTGCTTCTTCTTTTTTCTTTTTATCTTCGGCAGCATTAGCTTCTGCTTCTTTAACCATTTTGTCGATATCAGCTTCAGAAAGGTTAGAAGAATTTGTGATAGTAATTTTTTGTTCTTTATTAGTAGCTTTATCTTTAGCTGAAACATTTACAATACCGTTAGCGTCGATATCGAATGTAACTTCAATTTGAGGTAAACCTCTCATTGCAGGCGGGATACCGTCAAGTCTAAACATACCTAAAGATTTGTTATCTCTTGCCATTGGTCTTTCACCTTGAAGTACGTGTATATCAACGGCAGTCTGGTTATTTTCGGCAGTTGAGAACACCTGTGACTTAGAAACAGGTATTGTAGTATTTCTTGGAACTAAAGGTGTCATAACACCACCGAGGGTTTCAATACCCAGTGTTAACGGTGTAACATCTAATAATACAATGTCTTTAACTTCACCGGCAAGTACACCTGCTTGAATTGCCGCACCAACAGCAACTACTTCATCAGGGTTAACTGACTGGTTAGGTTCTTTACCAGTATATTCTTTTACTAACTGTTGAACAGCAGGGATTCTTGTTGATCCACCGACCAATACAACTTCATTAATATCAGCTTTTGTAACGCCGGCATCTTTCAGGGCTGTTTCAACAGGTGTTTTACATCTGTTCAAAAGATCGCGGCTTAAGTCTTCAAACTTAGCTCTAGTTAAATTTAAGTCAAGGTGTTTCGGGCCGTTTGCATCTGCTGTAATGAACGGCAAGTTTATATTTGTTTCCATTACGGATGACAATTCACACTTGGCTTTTTCAGCGGCCTCTTTAACACGCTGCATAGCCTGTTTATCGTTTCTAAGGTCAATGCCTTCTTGTTTTTTGAATTCATCACACATCCAATCCATAATCTTCTGGTCAAAATCGTCGCCGCCTAAGTGTGTATCACCGGAGGTTGAAAGAACTTCATGAACGCCATCGCCTATTTCAAGAATAGATACATCAAAAGTACCACCGCCTAAGTCAAATACAAGCACTTTTTCGGATTTTTCTTTTTCAAGTCCGTATGCCAGAGCCGCAGCGGTAGGTTCGTTTACGATACGTAAAACGTCCAAGCCTGCAATTTTACCGGCATCTTTAGTTGCCTGTCTTTGGGCATCGTTAAAGTATGCAGGAACGGTGATTACGGCTGATGTAACTTTTTCACCCAAATATGCGCTTGCATCATCTGCTAATTTTCTTAAAATCATTGCAGAGATTTCCTGCGGTGTGTAATCTTTACTATCAATATTTACTTTATAATCTTCACCCATATGTCTTTTAATGGATGCAATTGTTTTATCAGGGTTAAGAATAGCCTGACGTTTTGCAAGCTGCCCAACAAGTCTTTCGCCGGTTTTAGAGAAACCAACAATTGAAGGCGTCGTACGAGAACCTTCTGCGTTGGCTATAACGGTCGGCTTGCCTCCTTCCATGACTGCTACAACTGAGTTTGTTGTACCCAAGTCAATACCGATTGTCTTTGCCATAGTTTATTGTCTCCTTTTCTTTAGAATTAATATTTTTCTATATTATCGTTATAACATTCTTTTTAAAAAATCTTTAAAAAATAAACAAAAAATTAATAATTTGCCCATCCTTTTCGGGACGGGCAAAAATGTTTATTCAGTAATTTCACTTTCCATATTGTTAGAACCGGGCAGACAAACGCCAAACTGGCAGTTTGAGTTGTAGTTATGTGTAGCTGTTTGCGGGGTTGTATTTATTAATTCATCATAATAAGGTTTTTGATACTGTGGTTGAAAAGCGTCCGGCTCCTGCATTTCTTCAAGAGGAGATGGAAGAACTCTTTCCTGTAAGGTTGTATTTGTATCATTCAGAATTGATGCGGTGCATGGTTTATTTGCATCAAGACTGCATGATGCTATTGCGGGCATTGCAAAGATGCTAATTATAAATAATGTTAAAAAATTTTTCATACTTATACCTCCATTGTTTATATTGTATAGAATAAACTACCGAGGCATATTTTACATTACCGGAAAGTCCTATATAATTTTTTTCGTGATAACTTTTTCATAACATCTTTGAAGGGAATAATCGGTTCCATTTTGTAGCCGCAGTCATCTGAGAGTGCCCCGCCCATTGAAAATAATTCTTCTTGAGGATAGCGCCTGCATATACCCGGGCGTCTTTTGTGGATTTTACATTTGTGCGTAACCGAATCAAGGTTCTGGCATTCAAAGATAAGACCTATTTCGTCCTTGCCGATTATTTTTAAATTTGAATAAAAGCTATGCAAATATTGAAGTTTTTCAAATTCTTTTTCGTCCTGAATAACATGTTTGTAATGTTTTACGTAGATTTGTGTACAACATTTACCGCAGGCATTACATTTGCCTGTCCGGTAATATTTCCGGCGTAATATTTTTGACAAAAACCATTTTTTAAATTTTACCAGCATAACAATATTATACATTTTATATTATTAATTTTTGTAAAGTTTTTTATATTAATAGGCAATATCTAATCTTGAGGTTAATTTAAAAAAATGCAATAAGAAAACTGACATAATACTATATAACCTAAAAATAACCAACCTTGACCTCTAACCAAAAAGAGGTCTTTTTTTACCGTCCGAGCAGAGGCAGGAGCGAAGCGAGAGAGAATCCAGCCGAA
>CAYYAG010000024.1:8222-17359 GCA_964470005.1 uncultured Muribaculaceae bacterium | reverse complement strand
CTTTTTTTACCGTCCGAGCAGAGGCAGGAGCGAAGCGAGAGAGAATCCAGCCGAACGGAAACGTGGAGTTTACGTAAGGCTGGAGAGCGTTGCCGTTTAATGCGAGGACGGTATCAGCGAGCAGAGGCAGGAGCGAAGCGAGAGAGAATCCAGCCGAACGGAAACGTGGAGTTTACGTAAGGCTGGAGAGCGTTGCCGTTTAATGCGAGGACGGTATCAGCGAGCAGAGGCAGGAGCGAAGCGAGAGAGAATCCAGCCGAATTGGAACTTTACAAAAGTTAAAAATGAGAATAATTCTCACTTTACAAATCAAATATGCTATGTTAAAATCAAAAATATAAAAGAAAGGTGGTTAGATATGAAATATGTGTGTACAGTATGCGGCTGGTCAACAGAAGCAGATCAAGCACCGGATAGATGTCCATTATGCGGAGCAACGACTTTTAAGTCAGTAGGCGGCGGGGCAAAAGTTTACGCTTGCGAACATAAAGTTGGTGACGGCGTAGTGGAAGATAAAGAAATCATGGAAGGCTTAAGAGCTCATTTTAACGGAGAATGCACCGAAGTAGGTATGTATCTTGCAATGTCCAGAGTAGCAGAAAGAGAAGGCTATCCTGAAGTTGCAGAGGCATACAAGAGATATGCTTTTGAAGAAGCAGAGCATGCCGCAAAGTTTGCTGAATTACTTGGTGAAGTTGTAACAGATTCAACAAAGAAAAATCTTGAACTTCGTGCAGAAGCCGAGCATGGCGCATGCGAAGGTAAGTTAGAGATTGCAAGACGTGCTAAAGAATTGGGTTATGATGCAATTCATGATACAGTTCACGAAATGGCAAAAGATGAAGCCCGTCATGGTAAAGGTTTTGATGGACTTTTGAAGAGATATTTCTCATAGTGTGTAGACTACATGAAAAAGAACCGGAGAGAAAACTCCGGTTCTTTTTTGTACAAAATAATTTATATTCTGTTATGCCAAACGCCGCCTCTACGGTCAACAAAAGCGTCATAGCAAGACCATATTCTAAATATACCGGTCAAACCTAAAATAGCATGTGTAACGTTTTTGTCAACCGGATTGTCAAGGATTAATTGCCCTAATCCCGGCCAAATAAGCAAAGAAATAGCAGCTGCGCCAACACTTTTGCCGGAAACTTCTCCAGGTTGACCTGATGTTCCGCCAGCGAGTGCCGGTGTAAATGTTCCTGCCATAGCGATTAGAATAGCTAAAACTAAAATTTTCTTCATTTTCTCTTCCTTTCTAAATATTCACTAATTCACTAACATCTTTACGTTTAACTTTTCGTGTTGTAGTTTTTGGTAGAGGATCCTGTCGGATTATAATATTTGTCGGGCGTTTGTACTGTGTTAACTGCTGTGAAAGCAATTTTATATCTTCACGTACAAGCGATTCTATTATACCACTATCAAACTTTTCATACAAGTGTTCTTTAGGAACAATAACGGCGGTAATTTCTTCTGTTCCGTCTTTTGAGCCCGAGGTTCTGATAGTACCAAGTACGCATACTTCTGCGACGTATTTGCTTTTTTCAATAACGGATTCAACTTCTTCAGGGAAAACTTTTTTTCCGCCGGATAAAACAATCATATTTTTAATTCTGCCGGTAATATAAATATGTCCGTCAGGAGTAATTTTTGCGATATCACCGGTATGAAGCCAGCCGTTTTCGTCAATAATTTCGGATGTCAGCTCCGGCTGGTTGTGATAACCCTTCATAACTGAGGGGCCTTTAAGCATCAGTTCTCCGGTTTCAGAATCAACTTTGGCCTCATAGCTTTTAAGCGGTTGTCCTACAGAGGCCAGATCTCCGCGTTTATTTGTGTTAACCGATACTACAGGGCTTGTTTCTGACAGGCCGTAACCTTGATAAACTTTTATACCTATCCTTTCGAAAAACTCTCCAACGGCGATGTCTAACGGTGCACCGCCTGATATGCAACCCATAAAATGTCCGCCGAATTTGTCATGAATTTTTTTAAACATAAGTTTTTTGATTGTATAGGAAGGAATAAACCTTGCTGTTTTATACATTAATTTAAAGAAGATTTGCACTATTTTTGATGAATTATTTAACTCAACTTCAATAGCTGTTTTTAAAAGTTTTAAAAACGCCGGTACAACAATCATGAAGTCAACTTTTTTTTCAACCATAATACTTAAAATATCTTTGGGTTTTAAGCTCTGTGTATAGTAGACAGAAAACCCGAAATTTAAAAATGTTGAAAATCCGACGGTGAGTTCAAACAAATGATTCATAGGCAGGATTGATAACACAGTAACTTTTCTGTTCGGAAGGATTGCATTTAATGCTGTTTCCAGGTCATCCAGTTGTGCGAACATATTTGCGAAGGTAATTTCAACGCCTTTTGGCGCGCCGGTAGTTCCGGAAGTATAAATAATAAGGGCTGTTGATTTAGAGCTTCTGTGCCGCCACTTGCATTCATAAATATTATCAAACTCGTAAATGCTTGTTAAACCGAGATTGTATGATGGTTCGTCAATTACGAAGATATTTTTCAGTGACGGAATTTCTTTTTGCAGCTCAAGCGCCATTTGGACAAAAGTTTGCGACACAAGCATAACGTTTGGTTCACAATCAGAAAGAATTGACAGGAGTTCGTATTTTGTTAATTTTATATCTAAAGGTACAACAGTCATCCCTGCCATAATAGATGCAAAGACGCATGCCCCGTACTCAGGTTTGGATTCGGATAAAATTGCAACACGCTCCCCTTTTTTAACCTGAACTTTCATAATTAAATGGCTTGCAAGTTTTCTGGATAAAAGCCCTATACCCTTATATGAAAATTCTTTCCACCCTAAAGGTGTTCTGATTCCCAGGGCAATCCTGTCACTATATTCATTGGTTTTATCTTCCAAAACCGATAGCATATTGTATCTTCTTGACCCCATACCTGCTCCATATTTCCAAACGACTAATTTCAGCATATTATTTTACTTTGCAAAAGTCAAGTAATATCAATATTTTTGTATTATAATTGTAATATATTGAAAGGGATATATGAAAAAAGTTTATATAGAAACAATGGGCTGCCAGATGAATAAATCAGATACAGAAAGAATGCTCGGTATGCTTTCACACTTTGGTTATGAAGAAGTTGAAAACCCGAAGCATGCAGATTTGTTAATGGTTAATACATGCTCAATAAGGCAGTTAAGCGAAGATAAGGCATATAGTTTAATAGGTGCGTGGGGCAAATGGAAAAAAGAATCAAAACCTGATTTAAAGATAGGTTTTTGCGGATGTGTGGCGCAGCAAAAGGCGGAAAAACTATTCAAACGTGCACCTTATGTGGATTTTGTATTAGGTACTCACAATATTTACAAACTTCCCGAGGTAATAAAAACTGTTGAAAGTGGAGAAAAGGTTTGTGAGTGCTCGGAAACTCATAAAACGGAGGATACACGCGGGTTCGGGATTAAGCGTGTAAAGTCTGTCAATGCTTGGATTAATATAACAGAAGGCTGTAATAATTTTTGTACATATTGTATAGTTCCTTATACAAGAGGCCGGGAGCGGTCAAGATTGCCCGAGGTTATAATTCAGGAGGCAAAAGATGCGCTCAAAGAAGGTCATAAAGAGATTACACTTTTGGGACAAAATGTTGATAGTTACGGAAAAGATTTTACTGACAAAAACTACAGGCTTGCGGATCTTTTGCGTGAATTGAATGCCCTGGATGGGGATTTCAGAATAAGATTTGTGACATCTTATCCTACGGATATTACCGATGAACTTATAAAAACTGTTGTTGAACTGGACAAGGTATGTGAATATTTTCATATTCCGATGCAGTCAGGTTCTACAGAAGTTTTGAAAAAAATGAACAGGAGATATACCCGGGAAGAATACGGTGCAATTGTTAAAAAAGTTCGGGCAATGGTGCCGGATGTAACAATTACAAGTGATTTTATTGCAGGTTTTCCCGGAGAAACAGAAGATCAGTTTGAAGAAACTCTGACGGCTATTGATGAATTTGAGCTTGATTATTGCAATGTTGCAGCATATTCGCCGCGGGAAAAAACAGTCGCCGCAAAATGGGTAGATAAATTTATCCCGGAACATGTTAAGGATGAAAGATTTCAGCGTTTGAACAAAAAGGTTCAAGAAAACTGTCTTAAATCCAATCTTAAATATGTAGGACGCAAAATGGAAATTCTTGTGGAAAGTTTTTATGAACGCAGAGGCAAACTTATTAATACAGGTAAAACAAGAAATAACAAAACAGTTCATATACCTTATGATAAAGATCTGACAGGACAGTTTGTAAGCGTAAAAATTACAGGGGCTAAGACCTGGTATCTCAACGGCGAAATTAGGGTTTAAAATTTATTAGTCGGTGATATTGTGTTTTTATTAAATACTATTAGGTCAGATAAAAGTATTTGTGTAAAAAATTATCCCATGAAGTAAATTTGTAAGCTATACAAGTGAAAGGGGTTTAGATGCTGGCTTTTGTTCCCTTAATTTTTGCATTCTGGTTTTTACAAAGTTTGCTTTGGAAGAATCCGGTCTGTGGATTAAAAATTTTCTGTAATATCTTTGAGCTTCTGTTTTTTTACCAAGCTTATCAAAGCAAATACCAATTCCTGCGTAAGCATTATAATATGTCGGTTCTATCTGTATTACTTTATTTAAAATAACGGAAGCTTCTTTATATCGTTCCATTTTCATCAATAGTGCGGCTTTGTGGTCATAAGCTTTTAAATATTTTGGCGAATTCTCAATAATTTTTTGATAAATCATTAAAGCCATATCATATTCTTCGCATAATTCATGAGAAATTCCCAGTTGCAATATTGCATCCGGATTTTCAGGATTTAATTGTATAGCTTTAATGAAATTTTTTATTGCCTCACTTGGGATGCCTTCCAGCAAGTGGCAGACTCCAAGCTCATAATAAGCATCATGGTTTTCATTGTCAAATTCGGTTGATTTTTCGAAATAATGTATTGCTTTCGGGTAGTTTTCAATAGATTTATAGCAGACTCCAAGTCCATAATATGACTTTGCATTATCGCGTTTGAGCATTATTGAGTTGAGATAGCTTGATATGGCTTCCCTGTAAGCGTTTTTCTTCAAAAGTTCTTCGGCTTTTTGACATAAATCCCCTGCCTTTGTAACAGGATTGCTCATGTATTGCGATTTCTTTGTCATACCCTCCCCTTTACATTCTTATTCTAAGATTTTTCTAAAGGTTGCAGTACCTCCAAAAGATGTAAAACTTAATCAATCATTGGATTTATTATTTTCTTATGCTATAACTTTATTATGAGAAGGGTTTTAGTATCTTTACTGATAATAGCGCTGGGAGTCCCGTCTGTAGCGTCTGACGAGATTAGACTGGATGATGTCAAACCGCAAAAAATTGAAATTCCGAAAACAGATGTTAAGATGAAAGATTCTATGGTAATAAATGATAAAGCGGTCATGGAAGAAATTGTAAAGCGCCAAAAAGAAAAAGATCTTGAAGATATTGAAAACTTGTGGAAAGGTACTGTAGAAAATAATCAGGTTATAGGGTTTGCCCTCAAAAAACTCTCAACCCCCGAAAGCCAGAGAAGAATACATTCCTCATTAATGGCTAAAACTCTCTCTGCAATTGTTGCAGGATCTTCGTTTATTCCATACGTAATGGGTTCGGATTATATGCTGTCAACCGGCGCCTTTGCCGCAGGTCGTCTTGCACAAAACCTTATTAACAGAAAAAATATCCCGCAGGAAATCCCTTTAACCGATACGGAATTGATTGAGCTTGCCGGCCTTGTTGAAACTTTGCAGGACAAGATTATTAACGCCTATTATAATTACAAAAACTCCTTGATTCAGCTTAAAGAAACAAGATCAAGACAGCTTTTATACAGCAGAAATTATGCAAAAGCCATGGATGAGGAGGATTTTTTGGAAATAGCTATATCATCATCGCTTTATGATAATGTTGTAATTGAAGAATTTTACTACATGCAGGTCGCCAAAAAATACCATTTGGAACTTCAGCGTCTTGCGGGTAAAAAAGTTGTTGATAAACTGAATTTGTATCAATATAACTATAATGCAGCGCTCGTCGGAGCAGGAGGTGCTCATGACAAAAAATAGCCTGATTATTTTAAGTTGTTTTATTATTTTTGCAAACGCATGTCATGCTCTGGATTATAATGATATAAATTTTCCGAAAGATCCGGCCTACCGCCTTGGGACATCTGATTCACCTGAAAAAATGTATGTCCATGCAGATTTCCAGCAGGTTAAAAAAGAATATGTGGAAAAGGATACCTCTATTGAACATACTCCGGATGACTTGACTTATGCGGATTTGAGTTTAAAAAGAATGTCAAACGAAATTGCGTCCGAGCTTAGCTTTGATGAAAAAGAAATGGCAGCTGATTTGTCTTTATTATGGCGTGGTGCCGCAACCCAGAGTGATACAATAAATTTTGCATTATATAAACTCGCCAATCCTGACGCTGATAAACCTGATGAAAAATCTATTAAAAAAGTTCTCACAACTATTGCAAGTATGTCAACAATGGTCGGTGCTGGCATGGGAAATCCTATACTCGCAGCAGGTTCTTTAATCGGAGGCAATGTTCTCGGGATTATGTCGCAGGATACTAAAGCCCTGAATTATAAGTATACAAAAGTGACAGATGCCGATATGATTATTCTCGTCCGTAAAATTGACGACTTACAACAAAGAGCGGTCGATTTGTATTATGATTATATGACAGCCAGAAAACAGTTAGGAATGATTGATAAACTTGTTGCTCAGCGTAAGAAAAACTACCAGCTCGCACAGAATTCTTCGCGTGAGATAATTCTTATTACGGATGCTTATTACAGAACAGCTCTGGATATGCAATCAAAAGCAAAATCGGATTTTCTGGCTAAACGCGCAGCATTGGAACAATTTGTAGGTAATGAAATATTTATCCAATTTGAAAAAGAACTTGACGCAAGGGAAAAATCGAAAAAATGAAAATAATTCCGTATCAAGTAAATACCGGTATTGAAAATATGAAGATTGATTCGGATTTGTTGGATAACGCTATTGAAAACAACCTTTGTGAGCCTGTTTTTCGCCTCTATGGATGGTCTCCTGCTTGTGTTTCTCTTGGCAGAAATCAAAAAGATGATTTCATTGATTATGATTTTTTAAAATCTAAAAATATAGATGTTGTTCGCAGACTTACCGGTGGCAGAGCCTTGCTTCATGATGATGAGATAACGTATAGTTTTGTTTGTCCTGTTTCTTATCTTGAACATGGTGAAAATGTCACGGAATCTTACAAGGAAATTTCACGTTTTTTAATTGATAAATTCCAAACTCTTGGAATTGAATTGACCTTTGGCGGTGAAAAATCCGTACGTACCAAATTTGATTACTGCATGCTGATTTCCACAGGTGCGGATCTTTGTTACAACGGCAAAAAACTCATAGGCTCCGCACAATGCAGAAAACAAGGTTACATACTCCAGCACGGCTCAATTTTGTATGATTATGACGCTCAACTGCTTCACGATGTTTTTCGTGAAAATGTCAATACTAATCTCATAACCTCTATTAAACAAATTAATCCAAAGCTTAAAAAGTCGGATATCTTAGCTGTTTTTTTATAATGTGAACTTTTGTAAATATAAGTTTATATATTGGAAGCCATTGATGTGTAAGGGTTTCAACAGGTATGTGCCTGTATAAACCCATGTTTTCATGCAATTTTGCAGGATAAAATTTTTTTATATAAGTACGGGGAACAAATTAAGGGGATACAAAAAATGAGTACGGGAACAATTTCAGGTGGACCAATAAATTTATTTACTTGGCAGTCATTATATCCATATAATTATTCTTCAAATTACGGCGGTCAATATCAATTTAATGTTATGCCGTCATATTTGACTCCTGCTCAGGCATTTGGTATTCAAAATGTTTTTAATCCGATTTATCATTTTTCTCAGATGATGAATTCTATTAATAGTATGTTTAATCCTACTCAAAGTATGCAGCAAATGATGTTAAATCAAGCTGCGTATGCAAATGGTTATGCTATAGGTGAAAATATCGGTAATAATGTTATAGCACAAAATCTGGGCAATAACATAGCAGGCTTAAAAGCACAATTGGAGCAGGCGCTTACATCCGATAACTTGACATCTGAACAAAAAGCTGAATTAAGAGCCTTGAAGCGTGAAGTTGAGGCATTGGAAGATAGATTTAATGAACTTAAATCTTTACAACAATGTGGTGCTACACCTGAGCAGATTAAAGCAGGCATTTCTCAACTCTCTGAAGAATACAGAGAATTACGAAATAGGATTCAAGCAAAAGCTGAAGAAATTCAGGCTGAACTTGAATCTGCCTCTGCTGCAGGTTCTGCGGATGATGATACTGATACTGAGGAAGTTTCCGGTGATTCCGGTGAGGAAGTTTCTGATGATTCCGGTGAGGAAGTTTCTGATGATTCCGGTGAGGGTTCAGGTACACTGTCAGGCGGGTTGGGCGGATTAGAGTTTGCGCCTTTTAATGAAGTTAATGAAGATATTGTGGCAGCCGATGTTGATGATGAAAATGTGCGTGAAATTGTAAGTACTATTTATTCAAAAGTTGATGGTATAGGTTCAGGGAATATCAAAAAATATTTAGACCAAAATATTAATAAAGACAATGTTGTTGAAGTAATGCTTTTATGGAACAAGTATCAGGCTCCCGGTTTTGAAAAAGCCGATCCTCTGGGCTTTACAGAAACATTAATGGATGAAAGACTTATGACCGGTGACCGAATTTGTAAAGTTGTTATTGAATCCTTGGAAGAAAGATTAAAAGATTATCAGGGAGTTGATGTAGAACTTTACAATACGGCAAGTGCGCAGCTTGCAATTGCAAGACATGAGCTTGAATCCTGGTGGTCAAATGAAGATAAAATGTCGGAAGCAATAAATAAAGCTCACAAATGTATAACAATATTAATGTATGCTAAAGCAGGCAGGCTAGAAACAGAATAGAATTATGTCAGATTCCTCATATTGGTAAAAGGTTAGTTAGATAGGTACGTGTATGGAGAAGGGTTCCCAAAAGGAGCCCGTTTTCATACAAGGAAA
>CAYYAG010000024.1:0-8122 GCA_964470005.1 uncultured Muribaculaceae bacterium | reverse complement strand
TAGGTACGTGTATGGAGAAGGGTTCCCAAAAGGAGCCCGTTTTCATACAAGGAAAATTTCTGCAAGGTTAATATCACTTTGGGTTGTTATTTTTATATTTTTATAGCTTCCATCCGTAATGTAGACTTCATATCCTAATTCCTCAAGCATACTTGCATCATCTGTAAAATTTTCCCCCTGGAATTTTTTATGTGCAGATAAAATAATGTCATACCTAAAAGCTTGCGGGGTTTGTGTGTTGTACAATTTTGAACGGTCTATTGTTTTGATTATTTTACCGTTTTCAACGACCTTTATTGTGTCAATAGTTTTTGTCATCACACTTACGGCATTTTTTTCTTTTACTAAATCCGCAACTCTGTTTATAATTTCAGGTGTAATAACAGGTCTTGCTCCATCATGAATAATAACATAATCACATTCGGACACCTTTAATCCGTTAAATACAGACTCCTGCCGAGTAGATCCGCCCTCTATAATTTTATGATTAAACATCTTTGCAAGCTCTGGGATAATTGACTTATTGGCACAAATAATAATTTCATCAACTTCAGAGTTCTCAAAAGCTTCAACAGAATACTTTATAACTTCTTTCCCATGAATTTTTTCCATCAATTTGTTTCTACTGCCAAAACGGCTTGATGTTCCTCCGGCCGTTATTATTGCTGTGGTTTTCATTTTTGCTCCTTAAAATGGTTAAATAGTTTCGCATCCGGATTTTCAATAATTTTTCCGTCAATTTTAACACCGGAACCTTTTACGACTCTCCCAATCTCATAAGATTCGGGTACATAAAAGTTTTCAGGCACACATGCAACCAGCAGGTAATCCTCTCCGCCGTATAAAATTAAGTCTTTATAATTGTCAAAACTTTCAAGATCTTTATCATAAGGAATTTTGTTGAATTCAATATCAAGCATAACATTGCTTGCTGCTGAAATTTGCATTAAAGCATCCATAAGACCGTCTGAGGTATCCATCATTGCGTAATCTGTTTTGATATTTTGTGCAATATATTTTGAAAATTCAACTTGAGCTTTGGGCATAAGGTGTTGCCGGGTAAATTTATTCTTACGGCCGGCAAATAATTCTTTTAAACCGGCAGCGCTTGACCCGTGCTCTCCTGATACAATAACTTTGTAGCCTTCTTTTGCATTTTTGCGGGATGAAATTTTTCTGCCTCTGGCTTTTCCGATAATTGCTATTGATACAAAAATCTTTTCACCGCCGGTAATATCCCCTCCGACTATTTTGATTTCACTGGACGCATCTTTTACTCCTTTATAAAAATTTTCAATAAATTTTTCGTCAATATTTTTCGGCAAAGAAAGTCCGATAGTCATATAAGCCGGTTCTGCACCGCTTGCGGCAATGTCAGATATATTTACCATAGCAGATTTATAACCAAGCTTATATGGATTTGTATGCTCTAAAGAAAAATGTATGCCTTCTGCAAGATTGTCCTGTGATACAACAATTTCTATATCCTCTAAATAAGCACAGTCATCTCCTATATATTGTGATTTGGTAATATTTTTTATTATATTAATAAATTCTTTTTCTTTCATTAAACTAAATCAAGTTCGGTAAGTGTTACAAATTCCTTTACCAGAGTCGCATTCCATTTTTTGCCGGCATCTTTTTTAATAACCTCAAGCGCTTCTTGCGGACTTAATTTTGCTCTATATGGACGGTGTTCAATAAGCGCAAAATATGCGTCAACAATTAATATAATCTGAGATGTAAGCGGAATTTCATTTTGTGATAATTTTTGCGGATAACCTGTTCCGTCCCAATTTTCATGGTGATGTTCAATAATCGGAATAACATCTTGAATATAGGATATTGGTTTTAAAATTTTTTGTGCAGCTATAATAGGATGTTCTTTTATATGTTGTTTTTCTTCTTCAGTAAGAGGAGTTGTTTTCTGTAAGAGTTCCTGTGGAAGCATTAAGTTTCCTATATCATATAAAAGCATTGCAATACGCAGGTTATCAATTTCATTTTTAGGCAAATCAAAACGTTTTGCAAGATTTGTTGCCATAAATACTTTGGATTTCATAACACCTTTATGATGCATAGGGTTGTATGTTGAGTTTAAAATGTCTGCAACCGTATATAAAGTTTCTTTTGAAAGTTCCTTTTTGTTTTCGGCATTTTGCAGGCGTTGAGTCAAATCTTTTGAAAGCTCTTTTGGTATAGGAATATTATGTTTAGAAAGGATTTCAAGGAAAGTATTAACGGCAATTTCTTGCCATGAAGTTTCTGAGATTGGTTTTGCAAGTGTAACCTGATTTCGTCCGTTTCTTTTAGACTGATACATTGCCTGATCGGTAAGTTCAAGCAGTTCTTCTACATTATCGGAGTGTTCTAAAAATGTTGCAACTCCTATACTTGCTGTTACGTGTCCTATAACGTCAAGATCTTGTGTTTCAATGGCCTTTCTGATTCTTTCGGCTGCTTTCATTGCACCATTTGAATCAATACCGGGCAAAAGAACATTGAATTCTTCTCCGCCCATTCTTGCAGGAATATCAATTGATCTGGCATTGTTTTTCAATACTTCGGCAACTGTTTTAATGGCCAAATCTCCGTATGCATGACCGTATTTATCATTAATTTTTTTCAAAAAGTCCAAATCAATCCCAATAATTGAAAATGGTTGATTTTGACGTTGTGCACGCTTAACTTCGCGTTTTAGAGTTTCTTCAAAGTATCGTCTGTTATATAAACCTGTCAGGCTGTCGGTTACAGCTTGTTCTTTTACTGCCAAAAACAAATCAGTAATTGTAATAGACATTTCTATTTGTTGTGCAAAAAGAGATAAAAAGTCTGTTTCAGATTCTGCGAGTTCATCTCTTGATGTAAAAACGCAGAACCAGCCAAATTCTGTATTCATAGGGCAAAGAGGTATGATTATCAAAGATTGGCATGGCTGATTTGTTACAGCAGCAAGTGCAGTTTCATCAGGCAAATCCGGCATGACATATTTTAACGTTCCACCCAGATCTTTTGTCTGGAGTATTTTTCTGTTTTTAATTGTATCGGCATAAATTCCGTCAGGATCATATGCCAGTCGTCTTGCCTCAATAGGGATTCCAATAATTTTATTTACTCTTGCAATAGCAGAATCTTTAGATTGGGTAGCTATTTGCATATAGTCGCCATTTTCATCGTGAAGTTTTCTTATAATGGCGCAGTGCAAATATCCTAGTTCTCCGTGAATACTATTTACGACTTTTTCAAGAACATTTTCCAAAGGTGTGGAAGAGTTCATCATATCCCAGATATGCTGCAGGGTCAGCATACGTTTATTTGCAACATTTAACTCATTTGTGCGGGCTTCAATCTCTTTTTCCAGTTGAAGATTTCGTTCGTAAATTTCCAGATAATCTTGTTTTTCACCGTAGATAGTTCTTTCTACTTGCGAAAGCATTCGTCTATATTCTTTTATCTTATCAAAAAAGCCCATTAAATACCCTGTTAAATTATATTATTATTATACAACATTTAAATGTTTTGATAACAGTTTGTTAACAATATTTATAATTTCTTCAGGTGCTGGCGTATGTGTGCAAGCAAGTGTACCGGTTTTACATTTACGTTTAAAACATGGCTGGCATGGTAAATTACCGGTTACTGATATATATTTATCACCGATAGGGGCAAGATATTTCAAAGGTGTACAGGTAAAAATAGTTATCACGAAAGGCTTTTGTGTTGCCCAAGCAAGGTGTGCACTTCCGGAATCAGGGGCGAGTACAATATCTGCACGGGAAAAAACTTCGATAAGTTCCAGAATGTCGGTTTTTCCTGCAAGATTTAAAAATTCATCCCCTCCTATATAGGAAATCAGCTCTGTATCTTTTGCCCCGCCAGTAAATACAATAGAACATTTTGATTTTATACTTTCAACAACCTTTTTCCAATTATCTTTGTTCCAGTATTTTGGCTCCCAGGTGGTTGCGGGCGCAATTACGACCAAAGGTTTTTTTATACCGTTTAAAAGTTCATCAACCTTAGCCTTAGTTTCAGGAAGACTTTCAGGGAGGGTTACTTTAATCTCATCAGTATTGCACCCAAGATAATCAGCGTATTTCATATAACTTTTTATAACCGGAGAATTATAATCTTCTGTTATCCGTGGAATGAATTCATTTGCGCCCAAAATAGAGAATTCTCTTGCCTGTTTTGAAATAATTTTCCTTTTAGCCCCGCAAAATATTATTAGCAATAAGCTTTTAAGCATCATCTGAGCATCTATTGCAATATCAAATTTTTCGGCACGGATTTTTTTAATTATCGTAAGATATTCTTGAAAACTCTTAAGTGAAAACCCGCGTTGTTTCCACAATTGAAAAGGAACAAGAATAGCTTTATCGACACAAGGGTTGCCTTCAATTACCTGAATACCCTTTTCAGATACCAGCCAAGTTATTTCGTAACCTGATGATTTTAGGGAATTTGCAAGAGGTATTGTGTGAATAATATCGCCAAGCGAAGATAATCTTACTAAAAGAACTTTTTTGCTCATTATTACCCTTCCAAAAATGCAGCTCCCACAACTCCTGAAAAATCACCCAGTGCTGCTTTTTTAAATTCTATTTTAGTTGCAGGAACCGGCAGTGATTTAGCTTTAGCTTTTTTTATAACTTTTTGATAAAAATAGTCAACCGCATCTATAAGTCCGCCGCCTAAAACAATCAATTGTGGATTAATAAGGTTAATAACACTTGCAATTCCGCCTGAAAGATATTCAGCAGCCTCATCAACGCATTGTGTTACAAGCTCATCTTTTCTTTCTATTGAATCGTGTATCATATGTGATGTTATTGACTTACCATTTTCCATATAATCCAGTATAACTGAATGTCGACCTTTTTTCAGTGCACCTTCAATTCTTTTTTCAATGGCGGAGCGTGAAGCGTATGCTTCAAGGCAGCCATGTGCTCCGCAGGCGCAGGGTCTACCGTTTAAATCAACTATAATATGACCGATTTCGCCGGCTGTTCCTGTTGCGCCCCGGATTATTTCCCCGTCCTTTACAATTGCAGAGCCTACGCCGGTGCCTACAAAAATACATATTACATCTTTATAACCTTTTGCGGCACCAAATTTAAGTTCGCCAATTGCTGCAATTTCAACATCGTTGCCTAAATATACTGGAATATCAAAGTGTTCATTAAGTTTTTCTTTAATATTCAAATCATAGCAGTCAAGATTTGGTGCTGCAATTAAAATACCGTTTTCTCTATCAACCTGTCCGGCTGCGCCCACACCGATAGAAGATATCTCATTTAACAAAATTTTACTTTCGTCAAGAAGTTCTTCTATTCCTTCGACCATTTTTCGGATTATATTTTTGGGGCCTTTATCTTTTTTTGTTTTCTTTTTAACAGAATGTAATACTTCACCTGTTTTTTTGTTTACAAGCGCTATAAGTACTTTTGTCCCACCTAAATCAATTCCGATTGAATATTTTTTCATATACCTTAAATTATATATAAAAAAATTCTTTTCGTCCAGCGTGAAAATTTTCTAAAAATTTACAAATACTTGAATTTAAAAACATATCGTGTTAGCATTCTATTACTAAGAACAATTTTAAGGGATAGTGAGGTTCGAATTATGAAAAGTTCAACATTAAGAAGATCTAATCTTTCAAAGGAAAAGATGGCTGTGCTGGAAGCTCTTTCTAAGTATAAGCAGGATTCAACATATGACAATTCTCCTAATGTTTATGTTCGTTCGAGCAAAGAAAAAGAATTGGATTTATTATGGCAGAATTTTAAAATAAGCCAAAAATCCGAAAAATCTCCCAGCGTCTATCTTGCAACCGGATTTATTGCGGGTGCTGTTATGATGCTTTTGTTGACTACAATTATCAGTTTTTCTGTAAAAGGAAATGATGTTAGCGTCCCTGCAAATAATGCTAAGGCTCAAAATGAAAATGTGAACTTTTTACCGGCGGATGAAGGTTCTGTTAAAGAAGCTGAAGTTTATACCGTACAGAGCGGAGATACGGTTGAAAGTATATTAATTAGATTCTATGGGTCATACAGTTCAGATAAAGCAGCAGCTTTACAGAAGGCTAATAATTTGAAAAATTTGAATAGATTGCAAATTGGCCAGAAGTTAACAATTCCTATGGAAGAATAAAATACTGGTGAAGATGTTAAGATTGATAATATAATTTTCTTCACGGTTCGCCTCGTACAACATTGTTAATTTACAACAAAAATCGGGATTGCCTTCACAGCAATGATTTAAGCTGGTACGGCAAACATAAGCGTGGTTAAAAATATTACAAATGTAAATTTTTTTTTTAAATACGCAATTGTTATTTAAAAAAATACTTTATGTATATGTGTATAGTGTTTAGGTGTGTACTATTATGTCTAATGCAATTTCATCATTAATATTTGCTTGCAGGAATGTCAATAAAGCCGAAAACGGTGAAATCGGCAGAGCGCCGGTTGCTGCAGCTCAGGGTATAAATGTGCTTAATCAGGTTTCTAAATATAATAAGGTAATCGCAAAAGGTACGGATGCCGCAGTCAGTGTGTTTGGTGAGATGGCTAAAAAGAGCAGACCTGTAGACTATGCCGTAAAAGGTGTTAAATGGGCAACAAAAAATGTTAACCCCCTGTTATGTGTTTCAGGCGGTTTAAAAGTTGTTATGTCGGAGGATAAAACCTCAACTGCAATTAAGGAAGTTGCCGCATTGTCTGCAATGTTTGCAGGAGAAGCAACCGCTAATAAGTTACTGCCTAAACTTATTGAGAAACTTCCAGTTGGTAGTAAAGTAGGTGCCATTATAAAAGGTATATTATTTGTAGGTGCATCTATAGCTTCATATTCTTTAGGTGAAAAGCTTGGTGGAAATATGGCAGATGAAGTTAAGATAAATTGGGCTAAAGATCCTGCAAAAATCAATCAAATGGCTTAAGTAAATCCTTTTTTATATATGTTATAATATATCTATGAAAAAGATTATTATAGCTTGTTTTATTTTTATAATAAATCTTATTCTTCAAAGTCCGTGTTTTGCTATAAAAATAGGACTTCAAACTGCTGTTAGAGAAATAGGGATAGGTGCAAGTACGGAGGCTGTTATAATTGATGCAAATACAAATAAAAGTATCTGTTCCTTGGATGCAATGAAGGGTTATGAAGTACGTCCTTACAGAAACAAGATTGCTATAAAATACAACGGTAAATATTACAAAATTGACAGTGATAATGTTGTTTTAAAAACTGAAAATGAAGGTTTTGTAAGTGTTAAAAACAAATGGTATCGCGGGAATCTGATGATACAGAATAAAGACGGAAAACTTACCGTAATAAATAATGTTGGTATAGAAGATTATATAAAAGGAGTTTTGCCGTCAGAAATGCCGTCGGGCTGGGAAACAGAAGCACTTAAGGCACAGGCGATTGCCGCAAGAAGCTTTGCACTTGCTAATTTAGGCAAACGTGCAAAGTTTGGATATGATTTGAATGATACAACGGAGGACCAGGTCTATGGCGGTGCCGTGGCTGAAACTTATAAAACAAATCAAGTGGTAGATGATACAAAAGGTCTGGTGCTTATATATGATTTAAAAATTATTCCTGCATATTATTCTGCATCAGCCGGCGGGCAAACTATTAATTCTTCTGATGTGTGGGGTAGCGACCTGCCCTTTATAAGATCAGTCCCGTCTTATGATGACAACGTCAAAAAAAGCGGGCATGGTGTGGGGATGTCGCAGCATGGTGCCAATAATCTGGCTAAACAAGGCTATAACGCGTACCAAATTTTACAATATTTTTACAAAAATGTTAAGTTTGCACGTATAAATCCTGAATACTATCCTTAGGGTCTTGTGCTGCTGGAATGCTCTTGTGGTAGGCTTTTTGCACATATATATGGGTGGATATGCAGTATATATTTAAAATTTTTTTACAAAAAAGCTTGCAAAAACCAAAAAAAATGCTATAATAAGTTTTGTCGATATACAAAAAGCATGCGGAAAATGGTTTCTTATTTACCGTAGGCAAAAGGAAGAAGGAGGTTCGTAATGAACAAAGAAGAATTAGTAAAAGAAGTATCAAAAAAAGCAAAAGTTTCTCAAAAAGC
>CAYYAG010000023.1:10052-25666 GCA_964470005.1 uncultured Muribaculaceae bacterium | reverse complement strand
TATGAGCGTTAATACTGGTAAATTTTTTATGTTCTTGTTATAATCAAATCATGAAAGATATGTTAGACAAAATTCTTCAGATAGAGAAGAAATATAAGGAACTTGGAGAAACACTATCAGATCCTGCTGTAATTCAGGATTATAATAAATTTCGTGATTTATCAAAACAAAGAAAATCAATGGAAGAAACCGTCAATTTGTACTATGAGTGGAAAAAAGCCGTTGATGCCATTGAAGAAGCAAAAGAGATGATCCACCACGAATCTGATTCTGAAATGAAGGCATTTTTAAAATCCGAAATAGAAGCAAATGAAGCAAAACTTCCGGAATATGAAGAAAAGATGAAAATACTTCTTCTACCTCGCGACCCAATGGATGACAAGGATATTATGCTTGAAATCCGCGGCGGTGCGGGCGGTGATGAAGCTAATATTTTTGCCGGAGATTTGGCAAGAATGTATATGCGCTATGCGGACAAGCAAGGCTGGCAAACACAGGTTTTGAGCAAAACCGAGTGCGAAGCCGGCGGTGTCTCTGAAATAATTATTTCCATGAAGGGCGACAGTATCTATTCAAAGCTTAAATATGAATCGGGTGTTCATCGTGTCCAAAGGGTTCCTGCAACAGAATCCCAGGGCAGAGTGCATACTTCAACTGCAACTGTGGCTGTAATGCCTGAAGTTGACGATGTTGAGGTGGAATTGAATATGAATGATGTCGAAATTACAACCGCACGTTCAGGTGGCGCAGGCGGGCAAAATGTTAACAAAGTTGAAACCGCAGCCCGCGTATTTCATAAACCGACCGGAATTATGATTTTCTGTACGGAAGAACGCTCTCAGTTGCAAAATAAAGAACGAGCCCTGCAAATTTTAAAAGCAAAACTTTACGATATGGAAGTCCAAAAACAAATGAAGGAAATTACAGATCTTCGCCGTTCTCAGGTCGGGACAGGCGACAGAAGCGAACGTATCAGAACTTATAATTTCCCTCAGGGACGGTTAACAGATCATAGAATTAATCATAACCTTAATGTATGGACTGTTATAGACGGTGATTTGGATGAATTGATTAATCTGTTAATGGAATATGACCAGAAGTTGAAGCTTGAGAAGCTTGCACAAGTAAATTAAGGCGGTTTATGGAAAGAAAATGTGTCGGATGCGGAATTAAAAAAGATAGAAAAGATTTAATTAAAATTACGGCACAAAACCCGCATAAAAACATTGTTGTGAACGGCGGTTCAAAAATATTTGGCAGATCCGCATATCTTTGCTATAATAATACTTGTATAGAGAATGCTTTTAAAAAAGACCGTTTAAAAAAGGTTCTTAAAGCCCCTGTACGGAAAGAATTGAAAGGGAAATTGCTAAATGAGTTATGAAACAGTCAGAATAAATGAATTGACAAAGGAATTGAATCTATCGAGCAAAGAAATTATAGATAAATTTGCTCAAATCGGTGTGACCGGTAAAACTCATTCCAGCACTGTTTCCAGAGATCAGGTCAAAAGACTGAAGGACTTTATTGAATCCGGCGGTGTTCAAGAGGTTAAAAAGCCTAAAGCTTTTGTAGTGAAAAAAGCAAAAACTCCTGAGCCAGAACTTCCAAAAGAAGAACCTGAAAATGCAGCTCCACAGGAGGAAGATAAACCAAAAATTCAAAGAGTTGAAGTTGTTAAGCCTCAGAGCCGTCTTGAAATTGTAAGAAAAGCTCCGAGAAAACCAGAAAAACCTGCTCCGACTGATAAAAAAATATTACCCGAGGACGCAGAACACAAAGCTTCACGCGTGGATAAAAATGCAAAACCTTTTGATAAAGCTAAAAAATCAGAAGGAGGCAAGCCCGAAAGTTCTGCAAAAAAACCTATCCAGCGGCATATAATACCGCAGGATATTTATGAAAATAAAGGCGGCTCAAGAAAACGTAATGATAATAGAAAAAGAGACAAGGATTTTAACTCTAAAAAAGAAGAACAGGAAAGAATTTCTTTAGAAAAAGCAGCTGCCCAAAAACATAAAAAGAAAGTCCATAAAGAAGAAGTTGTTGAAGAAGTTAAACAAATTGTTGTTAACCATGCAATGACGATTTCAGAATTGTCTGATAAAATTCAGAAAACACCCGCGGAAATTGTTAAGTTTTTAATGCTTCATGGGATTATGGCAACAGTAAATCAGCTTATTGACGTGGATGTGATTAAAAAAGTGTGCGAAGAATACAACCTGGAAGTTCTTGAAGAAGACTTGGATGCATATATTGAAGAAGAACTTGAAAAAGAGGAAAAGAAAAAGGCACTTACCGAGGTAGATAAAAAGTTATTGAAAAAGCGTGCACCGGTTGTAAGCATTATGGGGCACGTTGACCATGGTAAAACAACATTGCTGGATAGTATTCGTGCATCAAAACACAAAATTGTTGCAACCGAAGTCGGCGGGATTACTCAGTCTATAGGTGCCTATACGGTTTATCTTGATAATAATAAAGAAAAGAAAATTGTATTTGTCGATACCCCGGGTCATGAAGCCTTTACAGAAATGCGTGCCAGAGGCGCAAAAGCTACTGACATTGCAATTCTTGTTGTTGCGGCGGATGACGGTATAATGCCTCAGACCATTGAAGCTATTAACCACGCAAAAGCAGCGGATGTTCCAATTATTGTTGCAGTGAATAAAATTGATAAACCGGATTCTAATCCTGATAAAATATTGCAGCAGTTGACAGAACACGGACTTGTTCCTGAAGAATGGGGCGGAGATACAATTACTGTAAAGGTTTCCGCATTGCAGGGAATCGGTATTGATGAGCTTTTGGAATATATCTTACTTGTCGCAGAAGTTCAAGATTTGAAAGCTAATCCTAAAGCTGAAGCATCGGGTGTCGTAATTGAGGCTAACCTTGACAAGGGTAAAGGGCCTGTCGCCACATTGTTAGTTCAAAACGGTAGTCTGAGGGTTGGGAACTGCATAGTTGTAGGTACTGCTTGCGGGAGAGTAAGAGCACTATTATCAGATAGCGGTGAAAAAATTCAAAAAGCAGAACCCTCAACCCCTGTTGAAGTTCTGGGTTTAACAGAAGTCCCGCAGGCCGGTGATCATTTTGAAGTTGTTAAAAATGAAAAAGAAATGAAAGCAATTGTAGAAAAACGCAAAGAAAAAGCTCGTGATAAACGATTAGAGGCAATGCTGCCTGCACATATAAGACGTGAAGCTGTTGCCGGCGAAGATGATATTCCGCAGTTGAATTTAATTATAAAGGCAAATACGCATGGATCTGCCGAGGCTGTATCTCAAGCAATTGCACAGCTTGATTCAAAAGAAATCAAAACAAAAATTATTCACGTTGGCGTAGGTGATATTTCTGAAGCCGATGTTATGCTGGCATCAGCTTCCGGCGCTTTGATTTTAGGTTTTACTGTAAAAGAAGACGGAAATGCGCTTGCAGCGGCAGAAAAAGAAGGCGTTACAATTAAAAAATATGATATTATTTATCAAATTCTTGAAGATATTGAACAGACTATGCTGTCACTCCTTGAGCCTGAAGTCAAACAGGTTGAACTCGGTAAGGCAGAAGTACGTCAGATATTTACAATCGGTAAAACAACCAAAATTGCCGGTTGTTATGTACTTGAAGGTAAAATAGTGAGAGGACAGAATGCGGTTATTATCCGTGACGGTGAAGAAATCTTTAAGGGCGTAATTGATCAATTGAAACGATTTAAAGATGATGTAAAAGAAGTTGCACAAGGATTTGAATGCGGTATCTCTTTTGCAAAATGGAATGATATCAAAGAAGGCGATATAATTGAGGTTTCCACAACTCAAGAGGTTGAGAGAAAATCGTTATAGACTCTGATTTTTATAAAGTGGAAAATTACGGCTTTAATTTATGCCGGTTTAAATATTAGTGTTCTTTCGGGTAGATAATTAGAATTTTTATTTTATGCTATAATGAGATACATAAAAGGAGAAAGTTATGACATTACGAAATGAGCGTGTCAGAAAAGAATTAATGAGGGATATAGCGGATATTCTCAGAAAGGAAATTCGTGGTCTGGAAGGAGTTGTGTCAGTTGTTGATGTGGAAGTTTCTCATGATAATTCTTTTGCGAAAGTTATATATAGCGTTTTGGGATCTCCTGAACAGGTCGAGAAGTCCAAAGAAGTTATTGAAAAGAATACCCCGAAAGTCCGATATGAGGTTGGCAAGCGTATAAGGCTGCGTCTTACGCCCGAGTTGAAATTTGTGTATAGTGATTCATTTAAAAAAGGATCAAAAGTCACTGAGATGATTGATAAAATTTCAAGAGGGGAATTGTAATTGTTCGGCTTTTTGAATGTTTATAAGCCTAAAGGTGTTACATCTCATGATGTGGTTGCAAAACTTCGGCATATTACTAAAATTAAGCAGATAGGACATACCGGTACATTGGATCCTTTTGCGGAAGGTGTTTTGCCGATTTGTGTTGGAAAAGCTACAAGGTTAATCGAATACTTGAATGATGATAAAGAATATATTGCAACTGTTCAGTTCGGAAAAAATACCGATACTTACGATTTGGAGGGTCAGATTACTGCAGAATTTGATAAAATGGTCACTAAGGAAGAAATATTACATGCCATAGAGGGGTTTCAAGGTGAGATTTTGCAGCTTCCGCCGGTTTATTCTGCAATAAAAGTCAATGGAAAAAAACTTTATGAATATGCTAGAGAAGGTAAAGATATTGCAATTGAGCCTAGAAATGTGAAAATTTATCGGATTGAACTTTTAGAATTTAATGAGGAAAAACAGCATGCCAAAATTCTTGTAGCGTGTTCAAAAGGCACGTATATAAGATCAATTGCTTATGATTTGGGTGTAAAACTTGGCTGTGGCGGATATCTTACAGAACTTGTCAGAACAAAAGCAGGCATGTTTACGATTGAAAATTCAGTAAAACTTGATGACCTGGTTTCCATTGATGTTGCCGGTGCAAGCTTGATCAATCCGTTAGAGGTGATAGCGCTGCCTAAATTGATAATTGATGAAATGGAGCATAAAAAAGTTATTCAGGGGCAGTTTTTGGAAAATAAAACAGGATTATGTAACGATTTTTTGATTTTGATTTATAATAATAGAATAGATGCGGTGGCTTTTGCTGATAATACTAAAATTAAGGCCAAAAAGGTATTTGTATGAAAAAGTTTTTGCTGATTTTAGGAATTATATTATTGAGTTTTAATCAGGTTTTTGCATCAGATAATGTTTTCGGAATGTGTACCCGGCCGTATGATTTAAGCTGTGGTGCGTCAAGGTTTATGAGTGTTGTTACCGGCTCAAACTTTCTGGCAACACGGGTTGCGGAAGCTATTCTAAAAAAAGAACTCAAAAAAAGCATTCAGGGCAAATTAAACATCAGTATTGCTTCGTATAGTGTGAAAGATTTGAAAAAAGGTATTTTTAAATCATTATCGTTTAACGGCAAAAATATAAGCATAGAGGGCGTTCATTTTACGGCGTTAGACATATCAACGCTTTGTGATTTTAATTATATATCTTTTGATGACCCGAAAAAACCTGTTATAAAAGAGTCCATGCCGCTTTCTTTTTCTGCTGTTATGACGGAAGATGATATTAATAATACAATGCAGAGTGCTGCATATAAAAAAATTATTGATAATTTGAATATATTTGGCAGCAATCTTGGAGTTTTCAGGGTTGTATCAAGTAGTATAAAGATTAAGAATAATAAATTTTATTACATATTAACAATTGCAATACCATTTATAAAAAATACTCAAAACCTTGTTCTAGCCTCCGACCTAAAGGTTTCGCGCGGTCAAATTGATCTAACAAATACAAAACTGGTTAATAATAATATGCTTATTGATTTAAAACAGCTCGATCATGTCATAAATTATATTAACCCACTTGATTTTTCTTTAAATATACTGGAAAATAAACATGCGAACCTTACAGTTCAAAATATTAAAATCAATGTTAATAAAATTTATACAAGTGGTATAATAATTGTACCGAAAGATTAAAAAGGATGAATATATGGATGGTAAGCAAAAAATATTTTTAGTTATTCTGGGCATGGCACTTATAGCCATAGCTGTACTATATGGTCTTAATATGCTGTCACCGGTAGAAATTTCACCCGATGATATTACGGTAAATGAGCGCACTATTGAAGAAGAAGTTCCCGGATCTGATGTTAACTCTGAAAAAGAGTATGTTAATGTATTTTTTATAGGTCAAAATGAGAATAAGGAAGAAGTTTATAAAGCAGTAAAACGTGAATATGATCCGGATATTGACGGCTCAAAGCTTAAATTTGCAATAGACTTGCTTATTGCCGGTCCAAAACCAAATGAACGAGATAAAGGTGTTTATACTGAAATTCCTGCAGGTACAAATGTTATAGGGGTAAGAGAGCTTTCAGATAGGGCTATTATAAACTTGTCTATGGATTTTGAAACCGGCGGAGGAACAGATAGTCTTTATAAAAGATTATACCAGGTGATTAAAACCGCAAACAGAAACACGAATTTGCCGGTATATCTTTATATAGACGGGCAAAGGGCTGATGTTATAGGCGGGGAAGGAATTATGATTACACAGCCTTTGAATGACAGGTCGTTAGATGGATAACAAAGATTTAGAGTACTATTTGAATTTAGATTGGACGCTAATTGAGGGAGAGGATTTGGATTTTGAAGGGAATCCATATCATTATATTGAAATAAAGGAAATTCCGAGTTTTGTGTTTTGTGCCAAAACTATTGAAAAAGCACGCGAAAATTATAAGCGTCAATTAAAATTAACACTTATGGTGATGCTGGAAAACGGTGACCATATTCCGGAACCTGGAGAAGAAAAGGATGAACCCGATTGAGAAAGCTTATGAGTAAATTTTAATTTTTGTAGGTTTCAGCATATTTCGGGTTGACCGCAAGCCATTTGAAGGCATGTTCTTCCGTTTCCGGAATGTCAATTACAAAAGTTCCACCATAACGTCCGCGCGAAAATACAAGATAACCTTCTTTCGCAAGATTATGGAAAGCTTTTCTGATAGTATTTGGACTTAAATCCATTTGTTTGGAAAGAGCCTTGATTGAAGGCAGCTTCATTCCCACAGAATAGTTCTCGGCAATCATTTTTTTTATGTTGTGCTGCGTTTTTTCGTAATAATAAAATGCAGTGTCCTTTGCTGGTGCAAAAATAGACGTTTCATACCGCTGTTCAACAGCCATTTCATTCGGCATTTTTATAACAGTTGTACCGTATCTCCCGCGCCTCGCAAGCAAAATTCCTTCGTCAATAAGTAGCTTTAACGCATCGTGAATGGTTTTTATGCTTACTTTTAACTCTTTTGATAGTTGGGCATGTGCAGGAATTCTGTCACCAATTTGTAAATTTCTGGATATATATTCTTTTAGTTCATTTTGAACCTTTTTAACAAGTGTTTCGCTGTTAGGACTTTTTTCGTTGATAGTAAAGTTATCATTACTGAATATCCAGCCCGTCTCTTTTGAGTTTTTAAACTTATGAGTTAATATACCGGCAGAACAAAGATATTCAAGCGCAAGCCTTGTTGTATTCACAGAAAATCCAATTCCATCGGCGATTATTCTGGAAGAAGGGAGGCTATTACCAATTTTTAAGTTGTTATTCTTTAAATACTTTTTGATTTCTTCAATGGCTTGTTCACGTTTAGAAGTTAATTTACGCATTACAGGTGTTGTGCCTGAATTTTTTATAAGTGTCCCTATGCATTGTTTTGATTCAACGTAACCCGTATCTTCAAGGTATCTTAATGCGTTCTGAATTGTCCCTATACTTACACCAAGCATATATGCAAATTCGGCTTTTGATGGCAAAAGATTGTTTACCTGTATTCTGCCCGATGCTAAATCCTCTTTTATCCATTCTCTAAGCCATTTGCCTATTACTATGGATTTTGATTCGCTTATGTTTTTCAAATCAGGTAAGTCTTTTTTTATTTGACTAATTTCAATTCTGATTAAATCATTTTTTCTGATAAATGTTTGCATACACACCATCCGTTTTTTAATAATACACTATGTATAAAAAAACATCAAGCTATTTTTTGTTAATGTATTAAAAAATTTTTACATAAACTATATGGAAGCTGTTATTCACTTTTAATCCGGATTCAAATACTATGAGCCCTGTACGGTATATATCAAGATGTGGATCGTCCTTGTATGTTCTGTGAACAGTCTATTTGTAGAACAATAAAATACCGGCTTATAATATTTTTTGATAATAATAGAAGCCCCTCATAAGAGAGGCTTCTATTATGTTTCCCATAAATCCTTTTCTCCAACGACCCTTATTGCAGTAAGCTTTCCAAAAGTTCGGCATTTTTTCCTGCTGTGGTTGACTCACGTACTTTTTGCTTGTAAATGTACGTGCGCAGAGCTTCTCTGATTAATTCGCTCCTTGAGCGATTTTCTCCGTCGGCTACTTGATCAATCTTGTTCAAAAATTCTTCGGGCATAGAAATTAATACTCGTGCCATATATTCTCCTTTTTCGTTCAAATATTGCTCTGATATATTATTAAAAACATTTTTAAGTCAAAAAGTGCTATTTTTTATATCAAATATATATAATAATTGGATTTTTTCTTGATATGAGCGGCTTTTAGCCAATTAATTTATGTTTACATAACTTAACTATTCAAAAAATTAGTGTTCTTGAATTGAAAATATGTCTGTGGTATTCTTTTATGTGCTATAAAGAGAAAGAAGGGTATATGACAGAAGTTAGAGTAAGAATAGCGCCTTCCCCAAGCGGAAATCTTCACATAGGAACCGCAAGAACAGCGCTGTTTAACTATTTATTTGCAAAAAAAAATAACGGTAAGTTTGTTTTAAGAATAGAAGATACGGATGCTGAGCGTACAAGTCAGGAATATATTGATAATATTTTTGACAGCTTAAAAGCACTTGGTTTAAATTGGGATGAAGGTCCTGATGTTGGCGGTCCGTACGGTCCTTATACCCAGTCCGAAAGATTTGATATTTATCCGAAATATGCACAGATTCTTCTTGATAAGGGATTTGCCTATGAATGTTTTTGTACCCCGGAAGAACTTGAAGCTGAAAAAGCAGAGGCGTCAAAAAATAAAAAACCATATGTATATACAAAAAGATGTGAAAGTTTGACAGAAGAAGAAAAAGAAAAATACAGACAAGAAGGCAGAAAACCTGCTATACGTTTTAATATTGCTAAAGCGCAGAAGGCTTTTCACAATGATTCCATTTTGAAGTTTGATGACCTTGTAAAAGGTGAACTCCATATGGATACCAACTTGTTGGGTGATTTTGTTATCATGAAATCAAACGGAACGCCTACGTATAACTTTGCGGTTGTGGTTGACGATATGCTTATGAAGATATCTCATGTGATTCGCGGAGAAGATCATATCTCAAATACTTTTAAACAAATTCTTATTTTTGAAGCTTTGGGGGCAGATGTTCCACGCTTCGGTCATCTGGGGATGATTCTGGCACCTGACAGAAGTAAACTGTCTAAAAGACATGGTGCAACGGCGGTTTCTGAATTTGTAGAAAAAGGCTATTTAACTGAGGCTTTAATAAACTTTGTTGCGCTTTTAGGCTGGTCGCCGTCTGACGGTCAGGAAATTAAGTCTATTGATGAAATTGCTCAGGATTTTAGAATAGGTGATCTTTCTTCATCTAATTCTATTTTTGAATATGATAAATTGAACTGGATGAATAGCCACTATATTAAGAAACTTAGTATCGGAGAATTGAAAGAGAAGTTAAAACCTTATCTTACAAAATACGATTTATCAGAGCTGACAGATGCCCAGTATACAAGAATGATTGAAATTACTTACGAGCCCTTGACATTGTTGTCTGATATAACCGATGCAGTGCCGTATTTCTTTGGAGAAGATGTTGAAATTGATCCGAAAGCACAAGCCGATGTTTTGGATACGGATGTGGCTCAGGATGTTTTAAAAGAATTTATAAGGCAGGCAGAAAATTGGGAATTCACCGAAGAATTTTTGCATGACAAGCTTGAGGCATTTCGTGCACTGTATAAGGAAAAGGGAATTAAGCCTAAGGTTACGATGTGGGCAATAAGAGTTGCCGTAACTGGCAGAACCTGTGGTGCGGATATGACGGCCATACTTGCAATACTTGGTAAAGATAAAGTGTTCCATAGAGTTAAAAAAGCTATTAAGTAGTTTTAACTTGTAAATTTTTGTAAAAAAAACCGAAAAACTCTAAAGTTATTCGGTTTTTTCCCGTATTAATTATTAGCGAAAATAAACGGAGGTTTATATGGCACTGGAAAACAGAATTTCAAAAGATGCAACATATGAAGAAGTTATGGATTATTTAAATTCATTTGAAGATGTTGATGGCATGTTATTGGACTTCTTGGAAGATTCTAAACCGGATATTAAAGTCATAAGCGGAAATCAAGAAATTTCTTATAACTATGACGATTTCATTAGAATATTTGATGAAGAAGGTCTCGGAGGTCTTTAATCAAATCCGGAGGAACATTAAAAAGCTGCTGTTAAAAAGATAAAATGGCAATTTTTCCGCATATATAATCTGCATTCATGGGGTAAAGAGAAGAAATGGAATTTAGGAAAAATATACTTTTAATGCTTATGAGCTGTATTGACAATTCTTCAAAAGAGGGAATTAATACAGTTGATAGTATGGATACAATCCTCGCACGACTTCAAAATAAAAGAATATCTGAGATAAAGCAGATTATTGAAATAATTGATGCCAATGACGGGAACAAAAAAACATCGTATTCGTATGATAAGTTCATAGAAATCTATGATAATTACGGTCTTGGCGGTTTTATTTTTTGATGATAAAATCAGTTTATGGAAGAATTCAAGCATTATACTGTAATGAAACATGAGGCTGTAGATGCTTTAGAATGCAAAAACGGGCTTTTATATATTGATTGCACACTTGGAGGCGGAGGTCATAGCGAGCTGATTTTGCAGAGAATTTCGCCCGATGGAAGGTTAATTGCATTTGACATCGATGATGATGCTATAAATGCAGCTTCGGAACGTTTGAAGCCCTATAATAATATTACTATTGTAAAAAGTTCTTATGTAAATATAAAAGAGGTTTTAAAAAATCAGGGTGTTGACAAAATAACGGGTGGTGTGCTTTTTGATCTTGGAGCCTCTTATCACCAGTTGACAAAGGCAGAACGAGGATTTTCGTTTTTAAAAGATGCGCCTTTGGATATGCGATTTGACAAAGAATCAGAATTTACAGCATATGATGTTGTAAATTCATATCAGGAGGAGGATTTAATAAAAATTTTTTCTGAATACGGAGAGGAGAGATTTTCCAAAAGGATTGCAAAAGCAATTGTTGAAACCCGTAAAAAGAAAAAAATACAAACGACTTTAGAATTATCTGACTTGATTATTAAAGCAACACCAAAAATTAAATCGGCTGTACATCCGGCTACACGGGTGTTTCAGGCTATACGTATTGAGGTTAATCATGAGTTACAAAATGTTAAAAATACATTAAATGAAGTGTTGGATTTATTAGCGTTTGGTGCTATAATAAGTGTAATAAGTTTTCATTCTCTTGAAGACAGAATAGTGAAACACTTATTCAAATACTACTCACAACGCTGTCATTGCGATAAAAATCAGTTAATCTGCAACTGCCCTCCTCCTATATTGGAGCTGGTAAATAAAAAACCGATAATGGCAAGTGATGAGGAGATTAAAGAAAATCCACCTTCAAGAAGCGCAAAATTAAGAATCGCAAGGTGCATTAGAAGGTAAATATTTTTTAGTTGGGGAAGAAAAAGTTGAATACAGCTAGAGCACATAAATTAGATTATTCTTATCAGCTTGGGCAAGAGGACACAACAAATACTATCTATACTGAAATAACAGAAGAAGAATACTACAGTAATTATGTCCAGAACCCTATAGAAGAAACACCGATTATAGAAGGTTATTTTTATAAAGAAAGCACGGTGAAAGATATGGCGATAAGAAAAGTTAATAAATCATTATGCGGGCTTTTGATAATGGCTATATTGACAACATTTGTCAGTTATTATTTTGTAATGTGCAATGAATTGACCCTTAATACACTTAACCGCCAGATTATTTCTTTAAATGATGAAAATACTGAATTGCAAAATAATTTAGACCGGATAAAATCTTTTAATAATGTTGATAATAAAATGATGCAGTATAATCTGTTGCAAAAAGCAGAAAAGGTTATAGAAGTTCCTGCTGTTGCAGTTACAGATACTGTTGATACAAAAAGAATATCTTCTGCTCCTTTCAAGTGGGCAATAGGTTATTAGCAATATAACTTACTTTATTTGATTTGCCATAACGGTATAATACCAAATAATGCCAGGCGTTTTGATTTGATACTTTCCTGTATTGACATAATTGTAAAACCGGCAAGACGGAGTTCTTTACAGGTGGCCCAGTAACTTTTATCAGGAATATTGATATTTTTAGTTTTTATAAAATTAAGAATATCCCGTTTACTTTTAGCTTTATCCGATCTTTTCTTTTTATCCATAGTTTTTACGGTAGAATTCGGATTCTTATAATAATAGTAATAAGTACCGGGCACGGTAACAAGCTTATTAGATATATACAAAGCCTGGAAGGTAAAAAGACCGTCTTCAAAAAACATACCTTCTGTAAAACGAATGTTATTCAAAATCTCCTTTTTATAAATTTTATTCCAGATACAGCCTTCTTTTAGGGCATTTGCGACTTTAATTTTATTCTCAACTTTCTCGTAAACTTTTTCTTCACTGATATTAAGTCTCTTTTTGTGCTTATTAGCACCTGTCCTTATAAAATCAGCCATAGAAATATCAGCATTATATTTTTTAGCGGTAATGTAAAGCTTTTCAAAGTAATCACTATCTACCCGGTCGTCGCTGTCAACAAATCCTATGTATTCTCCGCAGGCAATATCAAGACCTATATTCCTGGCGGAGGATTGACCGCCGTTTTTCTTGTTTAATATTTTAATTCTTGAATCGGAAAAACTTGCAAGAATATCGCTGGATTTATCCGTTGAGCCGTCATTAATAAGTATAATCTCAATGTCTTTTAGCGTTTGATTAATAATGCTTTTAATACAATTTTCAAGATACTTTTCGCAATTGTAAACAGGTATGATAATACTAATTTTCGTCATAAATGCCCCTGATTTTAATTATACCATACTAAAGTAGGAAATTTTATAGAAACTATTAAAGTTTTGATTAATTTTTGCCGTAGATAATAGTAAAGGCATGTATAGAAGGAAACATTGATGAAAAAAGACGAAACAAAAAACGGTGTGTCATTATTTTCACAGTCAGAGTATTTAATGGACGGTGATCCGTTAGAAGAGATTTTTGCACTTAACCTGGGCGATTTCATATCCGAACATCTTATATCAAAGGATCTTGCTGAAAAAATAAGTTCAAGCAACAAGGATAAATCCGAAAGGTTAAAAAATCAGCTAAAAGAATTAATATCCATTTATTCATCTCAAAATACCTTATGCGTGTTGACTTTTAACGCATCCGAAGAACAGGCCATCTATACATCTATAGCAAAAACGGTTAAGCAGATGGTAGAAGTTGACTGTTGCCGGATTTATATGCAAAAAGATAATCAAATGATGATTGTCGGTTCATCTGACGAAAATCTGGGGCATGAGATTGCAGTTAACTTTTCAGGAAAAGATTTTGTTTATGAGGGTGGTATTACGTATGTTCCAATGCGTGCGGCATCACGCATATACGGGGTTATTGCTTTGCAAACAATTGATAAAGAGCCTTTGAATAATGAATATTTAAAGCTTGTAATAAGTATTGCGCGGCTTTTCGCAACATCTGTAGAAATTCAGGCGCAGGTAGATGAGGTTAACAGATTAACGGAAGATGAGCATGCAAATGTTGCTGATATGCAGCATTTGCGAGCCGAGTTAACTGCGTTAATCGGTGACTTGTGTGATTATCAACAGGAGTTTGTTGAAGAACTTGCAAAGGCTGTTGATATGAAAGGGCAATATAAAGTTTCTCATTCCCAAAATACTGCAAATCTTGCAAAATTGATATGCCGACAGTTGGGCTTGAATGAAAAAACAACGGATTTAATATATTATGCGGGTCTTTTACAAAATATAGGCAAGATTACTTTGCCGGAAAAGATTTTTGCGACAAACGGCAAGCTTTCGCCCGAAGAGTTGAAAAAAGTTCAGGAACATATCAATACAGGCGTAAATCTGTTGATGAATATAAACTTTTTATCAGAAGTGGTCCCGTACGTTACATACCAGACAGAACGCTATGATGGCACCGGCAAGCCAGAAGGGCTGAAAGGTCAGTCAATTCCTTTGGGCTCCAGAATAATTGCTGCTGCTGATGCCTTCAGTGCAATGACATCAGATAGACCATATAGGAAGGCTATGGATACAGCACAGGCACTTGAAATTATGCAATCTGACAGCAAATGGGATCCGGTTGTCATTGATGCTTTGAAACAAATTTTAAATAACTAAATATTGTACTTGTTCAAATTCAGTCTTACTGTGCTTTTATAGGCATATTGAGCTTGGCTGTAGTAATCTATTTGTAATGTTTTAAGGGGTAGAACTTTCTTTCGCAATTACATTTTTAAAACTTCAAATCTGCTTACATAATATTAATTGTGTTTACGGAAAAAATTTATATCTTTTAAATTTTCCTTTCTAACAACAAGCCCGCAGTTACGACACGAGAGAATTTCACCTGTACTGTCTATGGGCATAAAAATATGTTCGCAGTTTTCTTCTTGCGTTTCATCCTCTGCCATTGGGTTATACTGGTTTTCGTCCTCTTTTTTCTTTTGAAATTTTTTGACTAAAAGTTCAATAAAATACATCTAGAGATTAAATCCTTCCGGCAAAAGAGTTTCAATTTTGTGAATAGTGAGTTCATCACCTTTCTTTAGAATTATATCAATACCGTTATCGGACTTGAATTCATGCAATACCTGTCTGCACGCACCGCATGGATAACAGTTATCCATATTCGGAGAATATATTGCGATTGCTTTAATTTTTTGTTCCCCGTCAGCTATTGCACTTCCGATAGCGTTTCGCTCTGCGCATATTGTAAGCCCGAAGCTTGAATTTTCAAAATTACATCCGGTGTAAATCTTGTCATTTTCTGTTAAAACACAAGCTCCTACCGGAAAGTTTGAATATGGAATATATGCGTTTTTAGAAACTTCCATAGCATTATCCATTAGAGTTTTGTAGTCCATAATATTCTCCTTTTATTATATTTTAGGTTATTACTGTAAAAATATAATCCATTACACGAAGGATTGTGTTATAATTTTGTTATGAAACTTTTATTAAAAATAATGGTATTATTTTGCTTATTTCTTGGGAATTGTGTGAGTGCAGAGCCATTCAGGGTACTTGTTCTGCCGGTTGATCTGTTCAACGTGTGCGATAACTATTACTGTTTCCCGGAAATTTCGGAAGTGATTGCCGAGGATGTAATAAATAATTTTAATACTCGGGGCAATATTATATCACCAAATCTGTACGA
>CAYYAG010000023.1:0-9952 GCA_964470005.1 uncultured Muribaculaceae bacterium | reverse complement strand
GCAGTGTTAACGGATAATGTTAATGATGTTATTATGTGGAGTGGAAAATACCAAAGGAGCCTTGCGGATAACGAGTCGCGTTTTTGGGCGCTTACAAGCTCTCAGGCTGCATCTAAGTTTGAAAAATTAAGATTTTACTCAAAAGACATTGTTTCTAAAAATATCTCGGAAAATATTACTTTACGTTTTTATCCCAAAGTCGTTAAACCTGTATTGCCGAAGGATACCGTAAAAACAGAAGAAACTGATTTTCGTCCGAATCCTTTAGGTAATAGTAATGTACGCCTTCAGGATGACGAAGATTACGGTGAGATTCATAGTGAGACAATATTTAATTTTTAATTATCAAGTGGTTGGGGTTGTTTTGTCTGAGGCAGGTTATTATTCTGCTGTTCTTTCAATCGTTCATTGAAGGATGTATTAGCGGGCTGTTTTTTTATATCCTGTGTATTATTATTACGGGTGGGTTTTAGCATATCTTTATTCATTTCTACCTGTGCGGGAGTTTTAACGGCGACTTTTTCTAATTCGTTCATTCTGTCTTTAGCATCAATTCCTGCGAGCATTATTACTACTGCAATGGATAAAAATATTAGAAATTTTTTCATATTTGTACTCCTTTAAGGGCTATTTTACCTTGAAAGCAAGTTTTTTATATTACCCTGGTGTTTAAAAATACTTGCACAAACTCATCTTAAATGATAAAATGGAGATATAAAAGCGAGGAAAATTATATGGCAAGATTAATCAGACCCTCATGGGCAATAAGATGTGTTCAATCAGGATGTAAAACATTATTTGAAGTGGCTCAAGTAGAAGACGGAAAACAGCAGGAAGTTGTATGCCCGAGTTGCGGTGAACATTACGTATATCCGATTTTGAATGATAATGAAAATAACCAGTAATTATGTTCAATAATACTGATAAACGCTATAATCAGTATAGTGCACATCTAAAAAATAAATTCGGCGCTAAGGTTTATAAAATAACGCTTGACGCCGGTTTTTCGTGTCCAAACCGTGATGGAACCATTTCAACAGGGGGGTGTATTTTTTGTGATGAATCCGGAAGTTTTTCTCAGGCTCATTCAAATAAACTCTCTGTTGAAGAACAGGTTGAAACAGGTATAATAACGCTTGCAAAAAGATTTAAAGCCGAAAAATTCATGTCATATTTTCAAGCCTATTCCAATACATACAAACCGGTTAAGGAGCTTGAGAAAATTTATAATTCTGCGTTAAAAAATGACAAAATTGTCGGTATCTCAATCGGAACCCGACCGGATTGTGTGGATGAAGAAAAATTGGATTTGATTTCATCGTATAAAGATGATTATTATACTTGGATTGAATACGGGCTTCAATCTGTTCACGATAAAACATTGCTTAAAATTAATCGCGGGCATGATATGGACTGTTTTTTACGTGCTTATGAAAAAACAAAAAAACGTGGGATTAATGTATGCGTGCATGTGATTTTGGGCCTATGGGAAACCCATGAAGAAATTATGCAAACAGCTCAAAAGCTTGCAGCACTTGGAGTTGACGGAGTAAAAATTCATATGCTATGCGCATTAAAAAATACAAAACTAGCCGGAATGTATTTAAATAACGAAATTAATTTTATGAGTGAGGATGATTATGTAAACAGTGTTTGTGATTTTTTGGAGTACCTGCCAAAAGAAACAATAATTCACCGCCTTGCAGGAAACGGCTTTAAGGATGCCCTGATTGCGCCTGAATGGTTGGGTGCAAAGTTTGATTGCCTTAATAAAATTGACAGAGAATTTATTAAGAGAAATTCATATCAAGGGTTGAAATTTGTTTACAATTAGGTAAAAATGTGTAATAATTATTGTGGTTAGTTTGTAAAATTTTGTTAAATATTTAAAAAACATCGGCAAAAAATATCTTCACGCATTTTAGTTTAATTACAAAAGAATTGGAGAAAATATGTTGAGTGTACAATCCGTAAATTTAATGAAACAACCTGCATTCGGAATTAATCGTAGCGTTGGTGCTTATGTTGATTATGAAGATGTAAAAGATTATCCTTCGGATGACTATATTTATTCAAAAGAAGATTACTCAAGCGACAGGTCAAAACTGGAAAAACAGCTCAATGAGCTTAATGAAGTAATAGATAATGCGGATATACCAAAGCCTATTCGCACAATCGGCAAGTTGGTATCGGTAGGTATAGGTGCAGCACTTGGATTTGTGAGTATGAGATATGGTGCTCAGGGTGTTGCTAAATTATTCAAAAATGGTGTTTCTTGGGTTAAGTCTCTTGGCAAGAAGGAATTTGTAAAAAATATTTCTGAAAACTCTCAAAGACTTATGGATAGTTTGAAAAAGTCAAAACATACTCAAAGCGTTTTCGAGGCAATTGACAGTTTCAAGCAAAGATATAAAGCAACAAAACTATCAGCCGACTTGGAGCAATTTAGCAGCAGAATTAAAAATAATAGATTTGCAAAATCTGTAATGGAAAAAGGTATTGAGCTGAAAAATTATGTTTCTAAACTGGCAACGGCTGAAAATATTGAAAAAGGCGCTATAAACTTATTTGCTGTGAGCGGAGGGGTAACCGGCGGTGTAACTGCTTTACAGGAGGTTACAAAAGATTAGTATGTCATTAAGTGTTAATAAAATTTCATTTACAGGTAATAATGATGATGACAGACGTATTAGGGCAACTGAAGTTGGTGTAGGCGCCGGTGCAACTGTCGGCGGCGCAAAGTATGGGATTAATGCGTTTAAGCGTTTTAAACTCGGAAAAATGAGTGATGTGGTTCATTTATCCGGTGAAACAACTCAAGCCATTAAAGATGCTGCTAAGATAGGTAAACAGACTAAATCCCTCTGGGGCAGAATGTTCAAAAATGCTAAAGCCTATAAAGAAAGCATTATCAATTGGGGAAAAAATCTTAAAGTAGCAAAATGGATGAAGCCGTTTTTTGAAAGTAAGGCATTTGCAAAAGTTTCAGGTGCTTTAGGCAGCATTACTGCGGCATTTGTGTTTATCTCAGGTATAGGTGAGATGGGACAGACTTTTGGTAAGCTAGCTGATAAATAAGAAAGTATTGTGGAAATAATAAAATCGTGCTAAACTTCGGTTATGCACGATTTTGTTTTGAAGGAAATTATTACGGATAATCTTGAAAAGGAACTTGAGGATGTTGGTTTTGATAAATCGTATATCCGCAAGGCTTGCGGCAAATTTGTGTATAAAAATATAAAAATTTTTAATTTAACCCCTGCCCAGGCAAATATTTTAAAGCAAACAGCTCTGTCTGTCGGAGCGGATTGTGCCACTCATAGGGAATGCATTACGGCAAAAGTTGAAAAATCCGATTGTATTTTGGGTGGCAGTCTTTCTCAGTTTGAGAAAATTGCGAAGAAGCTTTCCGGTCAACCTTTTGGGTTGAAAAAACTTGGCGAATTAATTTTACAGTTTAAATCAAATAAGTCTGGAAGGTGTAAAATTGTTGGGATTTTAAACCTTACTCAAAATTCCTTTTCTGACGGCGGCGAATTTTATGAGTTTGACAGGGCTATTGAACATTTGAATGAAATGATTAAAGAGGGTGCTGATATTATTGATATCGGCGCCGAATCTACAAAGCCATATTCAACTCCTGTTTCGGCTGAAGCCCAATTGGAAAAATTGATTCCTGTATTGGATTATATTAAAAAAAATGACATTAAAATACCAATTAGTATTGATACAAGAAGTTCAGTTGTCGCGGAAGAATGTTTGAAATCGGGTGCCCAAATTATAAATGATGTATCCGGTTTTGAATACGATGAAAAAATGCCGGATGTTATTGCAAAATACAACGCAAAAGTCATTATTCAACATACAAAGGGAACCCCTGAGAATATGCAGGACGCTCCTGTCTATAAAAATCTAATGGATGAAATTTATATGAGTCTGAAAAATAAGATTGATCTTGCGCTTTCAAAGGGGGTAAAACGTGAAAATATTATTATTGATCCAGGAATTGGTTTTGGTAAAACACGTGAAGATAATTTTGAAATAATAAGTCGAATTGAGGAGTTGTATGGGCTAGGATGTCCTGTAATGCTTGGCATTTCCCGTAAAAGTTTGCTTAATATGCCGGATGCAGGTAATGATTTGAAAGATATTTATACTGTTGCATTGAATTTTCTGGCTGTCAATAAAAAAGTTGACTTTTTAAGAGTTCATAATGTAAAATTAAATAAAATACTGCTTGAAATTGGAGGTAACGTATGAAAAATTTGAATGGCGTAAAAAGCGGGGGGGGGCGAGTCCTCTAAGCAGGCGTAGAGCGGTTTTCGGGCATGCGATTGAAAAGTTTTGCTGGAAGAGTAAGAGTTTAAGAAAGGGATTTACGTTAGCGGAGGTATTGATAACGCTGGGGATAATCGGAATAGTTGCAGCGATGACTATACCGACATTGATTGCAAAATATCAGGAAAGGCAGACTGTATCAAAACTCACTAAGGCTTATGCGACAGTAAGTAACGCATATGCAATGGCAAAGGCGAATTATGGTGATCTCAGTATGTGGGGATTTACCACTAATTCTAGTACCATTAAAGATGAAGAAGGTAATACTATATTCTCGGAAGATACATATGATAATATAAAATTATTCTGGACAATAATGTCAGAGTATATGAGAGTATCCAAGTGGTATATTGATGTAACAATCAGCGACAGTAATAAAATGTATTACCTTGGTGGTCAGCAAATGGGATCAGGAAAGAAGATATCATCAGAAATACTTCTTCCAGATGGAGTATCATTATTAGGTGGATGGATAGATAATTATAAATGTCCCCAAAATACTAAATGTGGAGATTTCTCAATAGATATAAACGGGAATGATAATCCGCCAAATACTGTAGGCAAGGATGTATTTTATTTTTATATATACGATAAAGGTATAATTCCTATGGGTAATGTAGATGCGTCGGACTTCTCATTTGAAACGTACTGTGACCCGGATGTAGATATTGCGAATAATGGATATGGCTGCACAGCATGGGTAATATATAATAAGAATATGGATTACTTGCACTGTCGTGATGAATTATCCTGGGACGGCAAGCATAAGTGTTCGGATTAATAAAATAACGGTTCTTAACCTGCAAGAAAAAAGCAAAACAGGCTATCCTGCGATTTATACGTTTGACGTAAACGGCAAAAAATAATGTTGGCATACACGAATTCAAATCGTGTACTAATGCGATAGAAACCGGTGGTAAAACATATACTAATGACTTAAGGATGCGGGATTAAGATTAAAAAATGGCTTCCAAAGTTGGAAGCCATTTTTCTTATTGTAAGAAATTGAAGTAAGTTATACCGGTATTTGGAGTTGAGCCATTATTAATGAGGTTCATATTGCCTGTTCTATTCGTAACATCAATAACTCCTGCACCTGAGTAAGTGTCTTTTACACGTGCATTACCGGTGAATTCGGCTTTGATTTTTCCATCTCTTGAGATAATGTATCTTACATCTGCTTTTGAGTATTCATCATCAAGGGAGTAAAGATTTATGTCGCCTAATGCTTCATAATCTGATTTGTAAGCATAATTTGTATCATTTATGGTTAATGCTGTATCTTCAGTGCCGATTGTACCGCTTGAAATTAAAGACAGCCCTTTTGCTTCAATATTTGCTTTTGTGGCATCTGTTGCAGCATTAAGTATTGAACCTGTTAAACCGTTTTCGTCCAAATCTGCTAACAGGATTACTCTACCGTCAGCTTTGATGTGGTCAATGTTCATATCAGAGCCTTTGCTTGACATATTGATAACGTAGTCCCCGCCGGTTCCTAAAGTATCGTTTGTTTCTGCACTGATTTTACCTTTTACGTCAATATTGATTGATTTTGTGGTGTCAACCTGTGTACCGTCAGGGCCATAAGTATATCCGCCGCCGCTTGTACCTGTTTCAACACCGATTTTACCATTATCAACCTTAATATTCAGATCGTTACCGGCTGAGATAAGTGTTTGTTCAGTACCGGCGTTCAGAATAGAACCGTCTGTTTGAGTAATATTTACGTTATTTGAAGCAGTCAGATTGGCTTTGGAATCTGAAGTCATATCCGTATTGCCGAGAACTAAAAGGGAATTGCTGTTATTAATATTAATATCATTACCCTGCACAGTTCCCTGGACTTTTAATGCTTTTTTGCCGACATTTGTTATGTTTACGTTGCCGTCGGTTTTTATTGAGCTGTTTTTGCCGATAACTATACCGCCGTTTTCATTTTTGTTTTCAATATTAATATTGTCACTTTCAAGGCTGTACAGGTTACCGTTAATACTCATTGCATAACCGCTGTTATTGGTAACGTTTATTTCATCGTTGCGGTTTGTAATCCACGCATCTTCTCCGATAGTTAATGCACCGGCATTATTTTCGATGTTTAATGCACCGTCTTCATTGGCAATTGTACCGTTAATATTCATTCCGTTCACACCGGAGTTTCTTAAGGTTGTTTTTCCGTTATTTTTGATGATTGCATCGGTACCAACGGTTAAACTTTGACCTTTGTTGGAAATCATCAAGGTGCCTTTATTCTGGATTGTTCCGTTAATTTCCATATTACCGTTTGTATTGTATAAGGTTGTCGAACTGTTATTTTTAACCTGTCCGTCAAGAATCATATCACCGATTCCGGTATTTTGAACATATAATTCATCGTTGTTATTTATTAACTGACCTTCTTTTGTCAGGTATAGTCCGGTACTATTTTGTGCACTAGTAATATTCATTTTGCCGTCAGAGTTTTCAACCTTGCCGCTTATTGTGAATTTACCTGCCCAGTTGGAAATAGCGGTAGATCCGTTGTTTTCAATATTGCCTTTGATCTCAAGACCTTCGTTACCGGTGTTTGCAATTTTGATATCGCTGTTATTTGTAATATATGCATCCGAATCTATGGTCATACCTGAACCGTTATTTACGATTTCAAGCTTGCCGTTTTTATTCGTGATAATGGCATTTGTTGTAAGGTGTCCATTAAGGTTAGTAATATTAGTGATGCCATTGTTAGAAATTTTTGAATCAATTTGGGCGCCCTCATCTGATCCGTTAAGAATGGTTAATTTACCGTTTTGGTTGTCAATTACAGTATTCTCATCCATTCTTAAGGCTTCTGTGCCGCTGTTTGAAATACTTATATTACCGTTTGTATTCAAGATATCAGAAGCAAATATATTCAAGCCGCCATTTCTGTTTACGATTGAAATATTTTTTGTATCATCGCTGTTTTTTACGATTGTACCATTAATATTTGTACCGCCTTCGCCGGTGTTATAGATGGTCACATCAGCATCCTCACTGATTACAGAACCGATATAATCGTCTGATGTTCCATTAACACTGCTATTAATGTTTAAGGCATTGCCTGAGTTTTTGATAACAATTTTGTTGCCAATTTGTGCGACAATGTTGTTAATATTCAAATCACCATTCTGGTTATCAATTATACTGCTGCCTGATGCAATATATGTTCCGTTAAGATTCATTCCGCCTTTACCGGTATTTGTGATTACGGTGCTTGCGTCATTTGTAATTGTTGAATTCTTACCTGTGTTGAGGGCGTTACCGTCATTTGTTATAGTTAACTTACCGTTTGAATTTACAATATCACCGTTTATGTCCAAATCGCCTTTAACACTCCAAATGTTTGTTGTGCTTGAATTGGTTACAATCCCGTCAATTGTAAGTCCGTCTTGACCGGCATTGATGATTTGCAAGTCGCCGTTATTTGTAATTTTTGCGTTTTCGGTAATTGTCATTTTAGAATCTGCATTTGACAAATTCATTTTACCTTCTGAGTTATTAATTGTTCCGTCAATTGTAAAATCTCCCCACCAGTTTGTAAGTGCGGTAGAACCGCTGTTATTAATTGTACCGCTCATTGTAAAGCCGTCTGTTCCGGTGTTTGCCATTTTAATTGCATCATTGTTTGAAATTTCGGCATCCTTTGTAACTTCAAGACCGGATCCGTTGCTTACAACCGTCAGGGTTCCGTTTTGATTGGCAACTTTTCCGCCGATGGTTACTTTTCCTGAATTACTTGAGATTAGTAATACTCCATCATTTGAAATGTTACCGTTAACATTTAGATTTTTGCCGTTACGGTTTACAAGACGTAACTGGCCGTTACTATCAATATTAGCCGTTGATATTACATCCAAATCTCCTGCGTTATTAACAACAGAAAGCGTACCGCCGGAGTTTGAGATATCACCTGAGATTACGGTATTAGATTGTCTGTTAGTAAGTGATATATTTCCGTCAGCATTTTCAATTTTACCGGTGACAGACAAATTTTCTGTACCGTTATTCGCTATTGTAATATCACCGCTGCCGTTATTTTTTACAAGACCTGCTATGTTTATACCGCCGTCTCTGACATCAGTTTTTATCACGATATTGCCGTTTTCAAGGGCGATTGTATCACCTGTTTTAATGTTGCTTGTGTTTACAAGTGAATTAAAAAGGATATCTGCACCGTCGTTACTTGTTAGAATCTGCCCGTTATTTGCACCTGCAATCAGCGCGCCTTTTGCAGTTACAGCTGCGTTTCTTGCAATTATATCAATATCGCCTTTTGCGAACACTTTACCTTCAACAGTCACGTCGGCTGTTCCTGTCTGTAAAGAAGAAATATCTTCCTGAAATCCATTGTTCAGATATCTTTTGTAATTGGTTTCTGAAGGCGTAAGGACTGATAATGAGCCTACATTCAGAACACCGCTTGCACCTACAACCATTCCGTTTGGAGAAATGAATATTGCATGACCATTGTAGAACTGGTTGTCTCTCATTGAATTAACAATACCGTTAATATTAATTTGGTTGTTTACGAGGTTGATGAATTTTGAAACATTTTCTTCACCGTATTGAAAAATAAGGTTTGCGATATCACCTTTACTCAAAGTAAAGTTTTCATATTGTCTGAAGCCGGTTTCACCTTTTATATCTGTTGGGTTAATGTTATAGATTCCGTTATTTCCGGTTACACCAGTGATATCTGTAGCATAAACACCTAAAAATGCAGATTGTTGCATTATAAAACTCACACTGACTACTGCTGCGAGTAATTTCCGTTTGCTGAGATTTTTCATAGATTATCTATGTCCTTTCATAAAATTATAAAATGTAACTCCTTAGTAATAATATTTAAACATAAAAATTTTTGCGTGTTTGTTAAATTTTGTATTTATATATTTATCTTTACATTAATTTCATAATTCAAATGTTTAAATTATGTATAAAACATTGCATAATTGTTAATTTTAAAATATAATATACTCAACGGAAAACATAAAATGATATTAGAATTATTAATTGTAATAATAGCAGCATATGTAATTGGTTCAATACCTACTGGGTATATAATTGTAAAACTTTTCACCGGCCAGGACATAAGAACAATAGGTTCCGGCTCAACCGGTGCCACCAATGTCAAAAGAGTTATGGGTAAAAAATGGTTCTTTACCGTAATGATTTTAGATGCAATAAAGGGTGCTTTGCCTGTTATACTGGCGTCACTTTTTGCCACATCATTTGCCGGTATCGGTTTAATACCCGTATTAGCTGCAATTGCAGTTATTGTAGGTCATAGTAAGTCAATATTTTTGAAATTTACTGGCGGTAAATCTGTTGCATCCGGAGTAGGGACTATTTTTGCACTTAACTGGCAAGTCGGGTTAATTATTGCGGCAGTTTGGGCCGTGATTACATATTTTTCAAGGTATGTTTCATTAGGTTCTATGACAGCACTTTTAATATCACCCTTTTTAATGTGGTTGTTCAAAGAACCTCCGGCATATACCGTTTATTGTCTGTTGGGTGCGATATATATAATATATCTGCATAGAGAAAATATCAGGCGCCTGGTAAAAGGTGAAGAAAATAAGGTAAGATAAGG
>CAYYAG010000022.1:0-26267 GCA_964470005.1 uncultured Muribaculaceae bacterium | reverse complement strand
TATATTTTCATGGTCAGACTGTAGAGCCTGCATCTGATGCCGCTAGAGCAGTACTATTTGGTAAGTAATAAGCTCATGCAGCTCCCAACTAAAAAGCACAAGAGTATATCTTGTGCTTTTTATATGCTATAATAGGATTATGGAAAAGAAAATTTCAGACAAAATTATAAACAGATTAACATTATATCACTGTATTTTACAAGATTTTCTAAGCAGTGGAGAACAATATATTTCAAGCGGGCAAATTGCTGCCCTTTTGAACATTGATGATTCTCAGGTAAGAAAAGATATAAGTATTCTGAACAACTCCGGCAAATCCAGAATAGGTTACAATGTGTCAGAATTAAAAACATCAATAGAGAAAACTTTAGGATTTTCAAAAACAAAAAAAGCCTTCATAGTTGGTGCAGGAAACCTAGGTATGGCGCTTGCAAAATACGATAATTTTACAAACTATGGATTGACTATAATAGCACTTTTTGATAATGACCGCCAAAAAATAGGTACTACTGTAAATGGAAAACTTTTAATTCTTGACGTAAATAAATTACCAAATCTGGCGAGAAAAAATAATGTTGATATTGCTATTTTAACTGTTCCGGGTAAATATGCACAAAAAATGGCTGATTTTCTTGTTTCTGCCAACATAAAATACATTTGGAATTTCACCCCGACAGTTTTGAGCGTGCCCGCAGATGTTCAGGTATGGAATGAAAATCTAATGGGTAACTTCTTGCAATTCACTTACAACATTTAAATTATAAAGATGCCTCAAGCCTTCCAGGGTAAGTGTCGGATTTATATAATCAAACGGACGTTTCAAATAATTCGCAATCAGGCCGCAATAGCCGCCGGTTGCGACAAGAACAGCTTTTTGCCCTAATTCTTTTTCGCACTGTTCAACAAGACCATCAATCATGCACGCAGTTCCTCTTATAACACCCGACAATATAGCATCAGTAGTGTTATGCCCGATTGCTTTTGGCGAAATAGCAACATCAATCCTTGGAAGTTTAGAGGTGAACTTGTTTAGAACTTTCATCTGCAAATTTATTCCCGGAGCAATCATTCCTCCGATAAATTCACCGTCAGAATTTATAATATCAAAAGTTGTTGCTGTTCCAAAGTCCACAACAATTGTTGGCTTGTTGTATAAAATATATGCGCCTGCAGCATTCGCTATCCTATCAGCACCGACTTCATCCGGAAAATCCGTTTTAATTTTAACACCGGTATTACTTTTATTTGTTATAAAAACAGGGTCCAAACCAAAAATATTTCTCAATGCCCGTACAAATTTGTCGTTAAGCTCCTCTACTACAGAGCCGACAATACAACCATCAACTTTAAAATCCTTGAATAAAGATCTTAAAAGCACTTCATATTCTTCTAATGATAAATCCTTATCTGAAGCCAACCTGTATTCTTCAACCAGAGCTTCATCGTCAAAAAGCCCGAGTGTTATATTTGTATTTCCAATATCAGCTGTCAATAACATAAAATAGTCCCTTTGCAGAAACTATTTTATAACAAACAAAATCTATTGTAAAACTATGCTTGAACTGCAGTTTGAGTAGACTGCGTCGAGCCCTGATTAAAAATTGAATTACCCACATCCAATGTGAAGGCTACTTGCTGCACAGCACCTTTATCTGCAAACAGTGAATTTATTTTTTCCTCTTTAATTTTCTTTATGTCTTCTGCTTTCGCATTATTTATATCATCATATCCAACCGGTTTTGTAGCTTCAATTTTAGACATAGCTTATACTCCTCGTTTATAACTTATATATATAAAGTAATTATTTAATATAGGATTGCCTATATGTCTAAAAAACGTTACATTTCGTTACAAATATACATAAAAGCCAAGAATAAAGACGAGTCAAAATACTAATTAAATAATCTTTTTTGCAGCTCAAGTGCGGTTTTAGTACGTGCAAGCCCGCCCAAAGAGCTTTCTTTCAAAGCAGGTGACATCAACTGACCTGTTTGATCCATGGCATCAACAACCTCATCCGGCGGAATTTTAGATTCCACACCTGACAGTGCCATTTCGCAAGCTGTCATTGCAATAATAGCCATGAAAGGATTTCTCTTAACACATGGCACTTCAACCAAACCGCAGACAGGGTCGCACGTCAATCCCAAAATATTTTTTAAGGCTAATGCAACAGCATTAAGAACTTGTTGAGGAGGGCCGCCAAGAAGCTGGGTAACAGCGCCGGCAGCCATAGCTGCCGCCGCTCCGCATTCTGCCTGACAACCAGCAACGGCACCAGCTAAAGATACTTTTGCGGAAATAATCCTGCCGATTTCACCGGCAGTAATAAGGGCATTTACCTGCCTTTCTTCCGATATATTAAATTCTTCTGCAATAGCTATTATTACTGACGGAATTATGCCACATGAACCGGCAGTAGGACAGGCAACAATTTTCCCCATCCTGATATTTTCTTCGCTGGTTGCAAGAGCATAGGTTAAAATCTTTTCAAAAGTTTTGCCAAAAACAGCCGGACGCACTGCAAAACGTTTCTGCAGCCTGTCACAGTCACTTCCGCACATGCCACTCATGGACAGCTCTGTTGAATGAAGCCCCTTATCTATAGCCTCCTTCATTGCCTTAAGGCTTGCCATGGCACACCGCCTGACCTTATTTACAGGAACTTCACACCACTCGGACTCATAAGCCTGAGCAATCTGCCATATTCTTTTTCCCCTGGCATTACAAGCCTCTAATAACTGTGCAAATGTATTTATACCTCTTGTTTCCATCTATTCATCCAACTTTTTTATGTAACTTACAAAATAAACCCTGTCGATTTTTTTAACTGCATCTACTAACTCCTGATCCAAATCTCCATCAATACAAATACACATAGAAGCTTCCTCACCTTTTGCATATCTGTCACAGTGAAGCGATGCAATATTTATATTTTTGGCCTGAATTAACGATGTAACCTTTGAAATCATACCGGGAATATCATCATATACAATCATTAATGTATTATATTTCCCGCTTAGTTTCACTGAAAACCCGTCAATTGTTCTTATTACAACCTCACCGGCACCTACTGATTCGCCATAAATATCCATTGTTTTGCCGTTTTCAAATACAAAATCAACAGAGTTGGGGTGCTTTTTAAAATCCTCATAATATTCAAACTTATATTCAATATTTTTTGAAACTTCATCTTCAAAAATATTTTTTATACGGCGATCATCAACAGATAATCCTAAAACCCCCGCAAGCAACCCTTTTTCAGTACCATGACCTTTTCCGGTTTGTGCATATGAATTAAAAAGTTTGAATGTAACCTTTGAAGGAACCCCACCGTATATATTCTTGGCAAGCAGACCGAGCCTTACCGCTCCTGCCGTATGCGAACTTGAGGGGCCTATCATAATCGGCGATATAATATCAAAAATTGATGTCTGTTTCATTTAAATCTCCGTTAATATTATAGCATTAAAATTTATTAATAATAATGTAAAAATTTTATTAAAAATAGGCAATTATTATAAAAATTATGTTTTTATATATATGTGTAGATTAATGTGTGCAAGGAGTATTATGTTTAGCCCTGAATTTATGAAATATTTAATTAATTATCAAAAAAATGATTTTAAACCTGAAGATATTCCCCCGAAAGAAATCCATTTTGACTCCAAAAAAGGCGGCCGTCTTGCAGAGATTCTTTTAACCATTAATAAGTCTTGATCAACTATACAAAATATATTAGTGGAAAATGCCTCTAAGAATGTTGCCGGGGTGGTTATCGTTGACCAAGTTCACACCATGCCAATTAAAGATTAGGTTCTAATAACAAACACAACTATTGGAATTGTGGCAGCTATGATAATTCCGACATTAATATTTACAGATAAAAAAAAGAGCCTTAAAATTAAGACCCTTTGGAATAACTTTCATCATTCCTCGTAAATAGTGTGAAGTGTAGTGTGTGCTTAAAATCTCATGTGATTCCTCAATTTTAAGCGTACCTCGTGTTTACATGTATATAAAAAATTTTTAGTATATATTATTGCTATATTTTTTTCATACAAAACCTCCTTTGTTACAAAAATTAATAAATAAGACTACAGCTATTTGTTTTTGGCGCAAAAGCAGTTATTATAAAAATACTTAAAGAGGAGAATTGTATGAATATATTAATTTCAAATGACGACGGAATAGCAGCTAATGGTATAAGAGCATTAACCGAAGAATTATCAAAATATCACAATGTATATGTTGTTGCACCTGATAGAGAAAGAAGTGCAGCCGGGCATTCACTAACACTTCACACCCCGCTAAGAGTTGAGGAGTTGGAAGAAACAAAATCAGGGGCAAAACGTACATGGGTTACAAACGGTACACCAGGTGACTGTGTAAAACTTGGTATTAATGCCATTTTAGCACCTGAAGAACAACCCGATTTTGTAATTTCCGGTATAAATCACGGGCCGAACTTAGGGTCAGATATTTTGTATTCCGGAACCGTAAGTTGCGCAATGGAGGGTGCAATGCTTGGAGTTCCGAGTATTGCTGTATCTCTTGCAAGTATGCATACTGAATATGAAGATTTCAAATACACTGCAAAATTTATAGTATCACTGTTAAATAAAATTAAGGATTTCAAATTTCCGCCCAAAATGCTATTGAATGTAAATGTACCGTCTCTTGATGACGATGATATTTTAGGCGTTGCCATAACAGAGTTAGGTCGAAAAATGTTTACGGACAACTATGAAAAAAGAATTGACCCTCGAGGAAAAGTTTATTACTGGATGGCCGGCGAACTTATAAGTGAACCTTCCACTGCAAATACTGACATTGCGGCTGTCCGAAATAACAAAATTTCTATTACGCCTGTAACTTTTGATATGACAAGAAAAGAAACAATGTCTGACCTTGAAGGTATTTTATGCAAAGGTGACAGCTGCGACTGGATATAATAAATAACGTATTACAACTTTGCAAGTTGAATTATTCAACAATCACCTTTGCCGGAAAGTTATTTTTCAAAAGCTCATTAGCCGCGCTTTGGGCTTTTTCACGAGATGAAAAAGATCCGACCTGAAGGGTATAAGCGCCGCCAATATTTTTAATAAAGGGCTGGAGGTTAAGACCTGCCTCCTGAACAATACCTTTTGCAACTTCTGCCTGCTCAGCAGTTGCATAATAACCTACTATAACTTTTGCTGCCACAGCTTGAGGCTGAGGCGCTTCCGTAATAGGCTGAGCTGATTGAGCGGACTGATTGGGGGATTGAACAGATATTGTTTGTTCCGGCAATTTTTGAGCCGCAGTGTTATTATGCTCAAGAACAATTACATCTTCCTGCTCTGCAGCGATTTGCTTACGTGCCGGCAAAACAACTTTTTCCTCCAGCTCAGGAGAAAACGTATCATCCTGGGCATTATCTTCCATCTGAATTAAGCGTAACCGTCCGTCTACACTGCCCCTTGTGTATTCCTCAGCTGCAATATCAGAATTATCACCTATAGATACATCAACATCTGGAGATAGTTGTTTGGCAACACCTAAAAATATCAAAAGTAAAACAAAAAAAGCGGAAACAAACAATATCAAACCTTCATTGGGGTTTGTTTCAAGCTTTTTTTTATACTCTTTATAAGTCACATGAGAGGGCTTTTCATAGTTTTTCTCATCTTCATAAATCATAATTACACTCCTCTAACCTTTGTTGATGCTAATATTATATCATCAATCTCTTTGGAATATTTTTGCATAATTTCTTGCGCTAGGGCTTCCGTATCAAATATACCTAAATCATTTTCCAACCCACAAGCCGCAACCGGTGCACCTTCGGAATTTATATTAATACCTGTGTGAATAAGTATAGATGTTAATGATTTAGTTGCAATTGAAACAGTGAGCTTTTTATCATTAACATATAAATCATCTCCTGAGCGGATGACTTTCACTCCGCGTCTTTCAAGGACTTCCTTTATAATACATATTAAAAGCCTTTGTCTGAAAACACCTTCTGTCAGGCTTACGTTAAACTGCTCCGTTATAAAACTCAGCATATTTTTACTGTATATAGGTTCATTATTTATAACATCCTCAATATCAACCATTTCCGTAAGTTTAACTTCACATTCCCCCATGAATGCGACAATAGTATCTCCCTGGATTTTAAAATTTTTATATATCCAGTGCGGTGAAAGCTGCCATCCTTCATATTTAATTTCTTTATCTATCAATAATGTTTTCATTTAAAAAGTATGTTTATATATTTTGTATCACCATTTGCAATAAGCGCATTTCTCAATCTGGTACACGACTCACATTGTCCGCAGTGCTTATCAGTTCCGTCATAACAGCTCCAGATTAACTCTAACGGGGCTGAACAATCTATTGCTTTTTTAACTATATCATTCTTATTAAAATTTATCAAGGGAGCCACAGCTTTGGGATGCTTCTTCGTTGAATATTCAAACTCCGCGTTAATTTTATCAATAAAGTTTTGTGTATTATCCGAAAAAGTTTCGCCCTCTTCCTTATTTGCACCTATTAAGATAAAGTCAAAGTCTTCTCCGTCTGCGAAACATCCCGCAATATTTAAAAATAAACCATTGCGGTTCGGTACCCAAACAGCGTTCGAGGTTTTTTGGATACCGTTCGGTATTTTTGTTTTATCGACCAATGCTGTGTGTGTTACCTCTTTAAGCCAATTCAGGCTGATAACTTTATGTTGAATATTATAGTATTCACAGATTTTTTTGCATGCACTGATTTCATTTTTAGCAGATTTCTGCCCGTAATCAAATGTTAAGGCAAGTGTAATGTTATGGCTCTCTTTACATAACGCAAGGCTTGCTGCGGAATCCAACCCGCCGGAGAGGAGTATGATTGATTTAACCATTTTCATATTCCTCAATCATATATTTAGCCTCAAGCTTAAGACTTTCAACATAAGTCGGAAGGCTTATAACCTCATCCAAAATATCCCTTCCCTGAATATTATATAACGCAATTAACGCATTTTTTCTGACCTCTTCATCTTTATCGTCCAGACATATTCTTATAGCTTCAGGAGCCTTCGGGTGTGAACTTTCCATAAGTGCTTCAATTGCATTAATTCTAACCTGCGGGGATTCATCGTCCAGCGAAGATTTCAGTGCTTGAAAAACTCTTTCATTATCGTCCAGCCGTAATTTAGTAAGTGCCTCTATGGCTCTTTCCTTTAAAAACGTAAACTTATTCATTAAGCCCTGCTTGGTTTCCAGAATACTCACCAGCGGCTCAACCGCTCTGATGTCACCGATAAGCCCCAGCGCAGATGCAGCAGATTCTCTTAGATAAACAGATTTTTCACTTTCATCCTTAACAACATCAATTAACGGGGCAACAGCGTATTTATCGCCTATTCTCCCCAATGCGTCAGCACATGCCAGCCTGACTCTGTAATGCTCGTCTTTGTTATTAAGACAATATAATAACGGGGTTACTGCATTTGTATCCTTATAGTTTGCGATAGCCTTAGCACACATTGCTCTTACATTGACAAATTTCTCGTTATACATGGAATCTGCAGTATCGACTTTATATAGCAACAAATCAATTAATACATTCAATGTTGATTTAAACCTAAACCTATCCGAAAACCTTATAACATGTGACAAAACATCCGGATTATGACAAACAGACAATATATAATTATAAATTTCGACCAAATCTTCCTTTGAATATTCTTCATCCAGCGCGGCAATGTTATTTATAACCGCTTCAGGGTCAGTTTCATCAAACAAATTACATCTTTTTGCAATTGCGTCAAAATCCAACATACTCATCCCTATCTTAAGATAAATATACAATAAAAACGTATTTGTGGCAATTCTTAATTAATTTTCGTGATAAAATTTACGTATGAAAAAGTTTAAAGCAACAATAAATATCAGATTAAAACCTGCAATAAAAGATATTAAAGCTCTAACTGTGGAACAGGCCGTGAAAAACCTGATTCACATAAACAATTTTAAATGTAGAACAGGCAGCAAATATTCCGTTGAATTTGAAGCTGAGGACAAACATCAGGCGGAATCTATTATAAATACCATTGCTGATGAGATTTTATCAAACAGTGTAATAGAAGAATACGAGATAGAATGGTAAAAGTCGGGATAATAACGTTTTTAGGAACAAACTGTGAAAAAGACACCGGTCATGCATGCGAACTTTTAGGCTGGGATACTGAATATATATGGCAAAACGACAGAATTGAAAAACATTACGATATAATTTTTATACCCGGAGGCTTTTCATATGGTGACCATATCTCATCCGGCAGAATTGCAAAGCTTACCCCGGCTGTTAAGTCGCTGCCTGTAGGAAAGACTTTAATTGTCGGGATATGTAACGGATTTCAAATTTTGACGGAAGCAAAGCTCCTCTCAGGAATCTTGACCTACAATGAGAATCTACATTTTATATCAAAGGTAACAGAGTTAGAGTTTCAAGACGAAATTATACATCTTCCGATAGCGCATCATCAGGGGAATTACACGGGTCGAAAAGACGAGGAAGTTATTTTACGATACAGGTTTAACGAAAACGGATCAGATGAGAGGATAGCCGGGATTTATAACAGGAAAAACAAAATTATCGGCATGATGCCGCATCCTGAAAGAGCCGTATTTAAAGAATTAGGTTTAACGGACGGCAGAAAGGTTTTTGAGTTTATTAAAAATGAAATATAAAAAATATATTACAGAAAAGCTTAACAGAGAACCTAATGAATTTGAGATGCACCTTTTTAGTGCTACATACTCGGAGCATTGCGGCTATTTGCATTCAAAAAAACTTTTAAAGGAACTTCCCAGAAAAAACGCCATATTTTATAATGAAAACGCCGGCGGAATAAAAATCGGAAATCACGCAATACTGTTCAAAATGGAATCACATAACCACCCGTGTGCGGTGGAGCCTTTTAACGGTGCAGCAACAGGAGTTGGGGGAATAGTAAGAGATGTTCTTGCAATGAATGCCCGGCCAATAGCGCTTTGCAATTCTTTGAAGTTTGGAGATGACAAAAGGATTATAGAAGGCGTAATTGAAGGTATCTCAAACTACGGGAATTCTATAGGAGTTCCGACCGTATCCACGGAAGTTCTATATAACAAAGTTTTTACAGAAAACCCGCTGGTAAATGTAACCTGTATAGGAATTGCAAAATACGAGGATATTTTAACGTCAAACAAAGCCCGTGAAGGTTTAAGATTAATGCTTATAGGTTCCGCTACAATGAAAGATGGAATGGGCGGTGCCAGTTTTGCATCAAAAAAATTAAGTGATGACAAAAAAGAAAATAAACTCTCAATACAGATTGCAAATCCTTTTATGAAAAAAAAGCTTATTGAAGCCTGTCTTGAAATCTTTAGCAAGAAGCTTGTTGTATCATGTCAGGATTGCGGTGCTGCAGGCATATTATCGTCAACCTCAGAAATAGCTTTCAAAAGTAATACCGGTGTTGAGATTAATCTGGAAAAAATACATCTAGGTGACAGTTCTATAAAAGATTTTGAAATTATGCTTTCCGAAACTCAGGAAAGAATGTTACTTGTGGTGGAAGAAAATTCCATTCCGGATATTATTAAAATCCTTGCCAAATACGAACTTGAATATTCTGTATTTGGCAAGGTGCTCAAAGAAAAGATGTATCTCGTAAAACAAGACTCTAAAGTTCTTGCAAATGTTCCGGTGGATGTTCTTGTAACCCCTCCTACAGTACCCATTGACTACAGCTTTAAAGAAAGTGAAATTTCTGAGATTATCTCCATAAATAATAAATCCATTTATCAGAGATACGATCATACCGTCGGTACAAAAACCGAACTTTCTCCGGATGAAAATCCTCAATTCAATATACTCAGAATTTGGGAAGAAAATTGTGACTTAGGAATTTATACATTTTCATCAACTACTAAAAATACGTATGATGCTATTATAGATGCAGCAGGTCTTCTTAAGTCAAAAGGCTTTAAACCTTCAGGCCTGACTAACTGTCTGAATTTCACCAATCCCGAAATCCCGCCTACCATGTTTGAATTCCGAAAAACAATCATTGATATCAAAAAAGCTTGCGATAAAATTTCAATTCCTGTCTGCTCCGGTAATGTTTCGTTCTATAATGAAAGTGCAAATTCAAGAATTATTAATATGCCAACTTTTACAATTATCGGAATCCGATAACTCAGACTGCTTTATTTACATTCTGAGACTGATTTTTTTCCGCATTTTTCTTATGGATATATGCACCGATTTTGTTCGCAGGTTTCATAACAAGTACAGGAACTATATACCTGTAAACCATACCGAATACGAACAATGATTTAAGAACACCCATACCATCAATTAATGTGGTTAGCCGTTTATTTTTCAACACATCAAGGTTAAAATCACGAACATTTTTGTAAGGTATAGCTTCTTCAGGTTTTACATGGTGCAGATTTGGTTTTCGTAAACCTTTATAAGACCCATCCGCCAATGAATCTGCAATTTTATTGTTAAGCTGATCTATTTTATTATTCTTATGTTTATACCATTCCTGCATAAACTGATTAATATTTTTAGGATCCCAGTCACCAAAAGTTCTTGTTCTTCTTGCCTCCGGATGATCCAACAGATAATTTGCAGCGAATCTGGTTGTCACACCATCCCACCAATTTGCAAGCTTACTGTCCAAGAAATATGATCCTGCTGTTGAAATAGCCCAAGTCATAACGTCATTTAACGCCAGTGTTTTACGCTTTTCATGATCCAATTTATCATTTTGCAGAGTTCTTATGGTATACATACCTGAAATTAATGTAGCACCGATTGCAGACATGTGTGTTGTCATATTTTTTACATTTTTTGTTTTGCCAACGAACCACTTAGCAAAATTACTTCTATAGAATCTCTCATAGTAGTTTCTTGCGATTCCTTCTGCCAGGTTATCATAATGTTTTTTTACAGGATCAAACAGTTTTGATTGGATATGTGCACCCGTAAATGTCTGCTGCTGTGACTTATTATAGTTATTATTGGAGCGATTAACATTAACAGTAGAAAAATTAATCTGCATTATTTATCACCTCCAGTAAATTTTGATATTGATACCGGTATAAGATTTTTTAAAAACTCATTATCCACATTGGCTTTAACAGGAGTATCTTTTGAGGACTTTTTCTCCAAACCAAATACATACTTCAATATAGCAGGAATCATTGCAATTGTAAGCATTGCTTTAGGAATACCTAAAACAATTGAATCCGGAATCATTTGAGCTACTTTACTAATATTTTTATAAGGTTTTGATTTTTCAAGTTTACGTTTGCCGATATCAGCCACATCAAACAGCTCTGCAAGACTTTCTAACTGTTTTTTGGTTTTACCATCTTTACCAATTACTGTTCTGGCTCCCAAATATTTTGCAGGTTCTGCTTTTATCTTCTTAAATGCTTTATCAAAAGGTGCCATAACTATTGAAGAAACAACAAATCCAATTACTGCAGAAGATATTGCGTGTGCTGCAGCGTACATACTGTCTTCTCTATCCTCTTTTCCTGCCATAGCCATATTGGTAGCCGGTCTCAAAACACCGGCAACTGCTAACGCAACAAGTGCTTGTGCGACAACTGTCTTTTCTTCAAAAATTTCCACCAGTTTTTTGAACTTGTCAGACCTGAATATTTTATCGGTAAATGTCTCGCCTAAGTTATTAAAAACTTTAGCGGCAGCTTTGCTTTTACTCGCTCCGCTGCCGCTAAATGCTACACTATATCCTCTATTTTCATTTCCGCGTAATCCCGCACTATACTCTCTCTCTTTGCTCACAGGATAATCCGAATGGTATCCTTGCTTCAGAGAATTATCATATTGTATTGAATGAACTTTCATTTCCCACCAATCAACTAAATATCTATACGTATATTCTAAATCAAAGCATACTAAATTTTGCTTCAAATGTAAAAAAAATTTACAATTATTTTGAAAATAGGGTGATTTATGAATAATATATTCTTAATCCGCCCTTTACAAATAGTGTCAAAATAACACTTCTGTGAAAAATTTCACATATCCAGACCCAAATCAAGAGTAGGGGCTTTTGCAACTATGGCGCTGGATGAAATAATATCAACACCCGTTGCCGCAATAGAATTAACATTTTCCAGCCCCACATTTCCGCTTGCTTCAACTATAGCCTTATGATTAACCATCCGGCATGCTTTTGTCATGGTTTCATTATCCATATTATCAAGCATTATTATGTCGACATTAGCGTTTAAAGCTTCTTCAACCTGTTCCAGAGAGTCACATTCAACTTCAATTTTATGGGCATGCGATATATTTTCCCGTAACTTTTTAACAGCATCTGTAATTGAGCCGGCAAGTCTTATGTGATTATCTTTTATCATTGCGCAATCCGAAAGGTTAAATCTATGCAAAGCTCCTCCACCGGTTTTTACAGCGTATTTTTCAAATGCACGAAAATTCGGTGTTGTTTTTCTGGTATCGACAATCCTTGCAGGATAATTTCCTATAGCATCCTGATATTTTTTAGTTTCGGTAGCGATACCGGACATCCTTTGTATGTAATTCAATGCAACGCGTTCTCCCATAAGAAGATATTTTGCAGGACCTTCAATATCAGCAATCTTTTCACCTTTTTTTATTAAATCACCATCTTTAAAATAAAACTTTATTTTAATATCTTTTGAGAGAGTTTCAAAAACTGCTTTGAACACTTCACAGCCGCACAAGACACCATCATTTCTGGTATTCAATTCACCATGTAAATAATCCTTTTCCGCAGCAAGACTTTCGGTTGTAATATCGCCGAAGCCAATATCTTCCTTTAGCGCTTCTTTTACGTGATCTTTTACATAAAAATTATTTAACAAAGCTCAACTCTCCTTTGCCTTTGACAATTATACTATGCATACCCTCCTCATCGGTATTCAGATAATCAAGTCTGTAATGTGCTCCGCGAGATTCTTTCCGTTGCAGTGCAGAATTTATAATTAATTTAGAGACAAGAAGCATGTTTTTAAACTCATATTCTTCTTTACTTAAGCATTTTGTACTGCGCGGGAATTTTTTTGCAAGAATTTGAAGTTCTTCAAGTGCTTTTGTCAAAGCTTTTTCACTTCTCAAAATTCCTGCTCCCTTCCACATAATATTCTGAAGTTCATGTTTTAATTCATCAATATTAAGTTCTTCCATCAAAAGATCTTTTGAATACTTATCAATAGAAGCTTTCAAATCTTCATCAATCTGTTTTGGAGTTTTCAACTCAAGGTTTTTAAGGTAATTTGCGACTTCAAATGCGCAGACAACACATTCCAAAATTGAATTACTTGCAAGCCTATTACCACCATGCAAACCAGTTGAGGCAGCTTCACCTATCGCATATAAACCTTTAATTGTTGTTCTGCCTTCAATATCAGTCTTAACCCCACCCATAGAATAATGTGCAGCAGGGGCAACCGGTATAAAATCATGAGCTATATCAATTCCATTTTCAGCACAAATCCGTGATATATTTGGAAATCTTTCTGCAAGCTTTTCTTTATCAATACATGTTGCGTTCAGATAAACATGATCCGTACCGTTCTCAAGCATTTCGTTATAGTTTGCTCTGGTAACTATATCTCTCGGTGCAAGCTCAAGTTTTTCATGATATTTATACATAAATTCAATTCCATCGGCATCAACCAGCTTTGCACCTTCACCCCTGACAGCTTCCGAGATTAAAAATCTGTTTTCATCACCGTCAATTGCAAGTGCTGTCGGGTGGAATTGTATAAACTCCAAATCCTGCAAAGCTGCTCCTGCATTATATGCAAGTGCAAGCCCGTCACCCGTTGCTACAGCAGGATTTGTTGTATATTTATACAATTGTCCCAGCCCGCCGGTAGCAAGAATTATTGCAGGGCTATATATAGTTTCGTATTCACCAGTTAAATCATTAAAGACTATGACACCTTTGCATTCTTTATTGGAATTTACAAGCAATTCAACAGCTTGTGTTTGTTCATAGACATCAATATTTTCATTTTCTCTGACATCTTTTGTCAAGGCTTTTTCAATCATTTTGCCGGTAGCATCTCCTCCGGAGTGAAGAATTCTTCTTACACTATGGGCAGCTTCTTTTGTGAAACAAAGATTGTTATTTTCGTCTCTATCAAATTCCACGCCGAATTTCAGCAAGTCTTTCACAACAAAATCTGAATGCTCAGAGATGAATTTTACTGTATTAAATTCACTTAAACCGGCACCGGCTTTTATGGTATCAGTAATGTGCGATTCAGTAGAATCAAGTTTGTTATCCTTCATCACAGCAACCATACCGCCTTGCGCATATCTTGAATTACTTTCACCAAGTTTTGACTTTGTTATTAACAAAATTCCGTCATCAAGACTTGCCTGCTGTTCAATTTTTAGAGCAGCATACAAGCCGGCAATACCGCTACCTATTATTACGACCGAATATTTGGAGTATTTCATTTCTCATCCCTTTTTCTTATCTACAATATTGTAAACCAAAAAGAAAGAAATTTCTACCCTTATATGCTTAAGTTTTTATTAAGAATTTATTTTTAAAATTTTTTATAAATCATCTTACAATTTTATGCAACAAGTTAAATTCCATTTTAATCCAAATAATGTTTCATAAGTATAAAGAAGAAATATTGTCTTCAAACTTTAGATTTTAGGGGTTAAATGTGCTCCTGGGAAGTCATATAAATTATATAAAGAGGAGGAAATATATGAACAACCCACCGATAAAAATATTACTGGTAGAAGATCATAAATTAATGAGAGTAGGATTAAAGTCGCTTTTTGAAGAAGTTGAGGGGCTTGAGGTCATATCAGAAGCCGAAACAGGAAAAGAAGCTATTGAGAAATATAAAATCTCACATCCCGATATAACTTTAATGGACATCGGCCTGCCGGATATTTCAGGTATAGAGGCAGCTAAAAAAATACTTGAGCATAACAGTATTGCCAAAATAATTATGCTGACATCCCACATAAGCGAACAGGAGGTTATTGACTCACTTCATGCCGGAGCCTGTGCATATGTTATGAAAGATATAAACATAGAAATATTAAAGATGATAATAAAAACTGTTAAAGAAGGTGCCATGTGGCTTGATCCGCAGGCAGTACCAATATTACGGGACAAAAATTGCGGTGTTATTCCGCCCCGTCAAATGTCACGTGCCATGTTTAAAGAGCAGCACGCAAACCTTACCCAACGGGAATATGAGGTGCTTAAACTCGTTGTAGACGGAAAATCAAATAATGAAATAGCAAAAGAATTAACAATTTCTGAGCATACGGCAAAAGCCCATGTCTGCAATATTATACAGAAACTTGTAGTTGACGACAGAACTCAAGCTGCCGTTAAGGCTTTGAAAGAAGGACTGGTTTAATAGAATATTTCTCTCTTGTTTCATTAATATATTTTTTGTATTATTTGATTAATGAATCAAAGAAATCCAAAAATCTTGGACTGTACACTGCGCGACGGCGGATATGTAAATAACTGGAACTTCGGCCTTGAGGGAATAAAATTTATACTCAAGCAGCTTTTTCTCGCAAAGATTGACTATATAGAAACAGGTTTTCTTACCGATAGAAAAGTAACAGAAAATCAATCATTATTTAACAATATTTATGAAATCAACGCAATTTTGCCTGAAAATTCGGATAAAAAACAATTTTTTGCAATGATTTCTTACGGGAAATATGATGTAAACCGTCTGCCGGAATATTCTGATGAATTAATCTACGGCATAAGGTTTATATTCAAAAACCAAGATTTACACGATGCCTTGAAACTTTGCAGGCAAATAAACAATAAAGGCTACAGGCTATTTATAAACCCTACTTTTATTAATCAATATAACAAAACCGAACTTGTTGAATTGGTAAAAACGGTAAACGACATAAATCCATTCGGATTTTCTGTAGTAGATTCAACCGGGGGAATAAATGAAAAACGGCTTGCTGATATATTTAGCCTGATTGACGAACACCTTAATAAAAACATTACTTTATGCTTTCACTCACATGACAACCTTGGTCTATCCTTTAATAATACAAAAATTCTGCTGAATATGGGATTACAAAGACCTCTTGTCATTGATTCATCTGTATCAGGAGTAGGCCGCGGTGCAGGTAACCTTAGAACAGAAGTTTTAATAAACCATCTTAACGATAATTTCAACACTCATTACAAAATATCTCCTATTCAAAATATTATTGAAAAAGTTACAAATAATCTCGCGGGTAAATGGGGGTATACAGAAGCAAACTATCTTGCCGGAGTAAATCTTTGCCACCCGTATTATGCGTCGTACTTGAACGAAAAAAATGACCTGACACCGGCTAATATTAATAATATATTAAAAAATATACCTGAAAATAAAAAAAATATTTATGATAAAAATTTGATAGAACGACTTTACCTTGATACCAAATGTCATTAAGGACATAGACCAAGCGGCCTTAATATTCCTATCATGCCTTCAGCTGCTATATCATTAACAATTTTTCCCTGTTCATTAAAATAATAAAAATTCATAACAGTTGCGGAAAAATGTTTTCCGGTCGGTTTAAGCCCCATAAATTCACCGTCATGGGTGCCTGAACATGTCCACCTGACAGCCACTTTATCACCTTCTGATACCATTTCTTCAAGTTTCCACTGAACATCCGAGAAACTTTTTCTCATAAAAAATACAACTGACAAATATCCTTCTCCGCCATATAAAGGTTCCGGCGATACCGGCGTATAAAATGCAGCTTTATCGTCAATTAATTCTTTTGATAATTCAACATCCGCAGTATTTATCATTTTTTCAAATTTATACATCTGATCTTTAATATTAAACATAATACCCCCTTTCCGAACTATTATATAATAAACAAAATTATAACTTGCTTGACTGAGAGCCACTATCAAATTGTAGTATAATATTAATAGGAAAGGTGATTTTATGAAAAGACGTGAATTTATTATAAACTCTGCCTTAGCAATCGGCGGCACCGCACTATTAACCGGATGTGGTGAAAAAAAATTAATTAAAACAGAAAATCAAATTACAAAAAGGAAATTCCATAATCTTGAGATTCCTCTTTTGGGTTTTGGCTGCATGAGGCTTCCAATGAAAGGTGATCAAGTCGATATATATGAAGTTGAAAAAATGGCAGATTACGCCATGAGTCATGGTGCGAATTACTTTGACACTGCATATATGTATGTTGACGGCAAATCCGAAACAGTAATGGGAAAAGTTTTAAAGAATTATAAAAGAGAAGACTTTATCCTTGCAGATAAAAGCCCTGCAATGCATATGCATTCAAAAGATGATGTGAAAAGAATTTTTGAAGAACAATTAAAAAAATGTCAAACCGACTATTTTGATTTTTATATGGTTCATAATATCAATAAAAACACAATAGATAACTATCGTAACTACGATATGTTTAATCAGTTAATGGATTTTAAAAGGCAGGGATTAGTTAAATACGTAGGATTTTCATTTCACGGAGACCCTAAAATGCTTAGCGAAGTGGCTCCGGAACACAAATGGGATTTCGCACAGCTGCAAATCAATTACCTTGACTGGGATGTTGTAAAAGCACACGAGCAGTATAATATTGTCCAGGCACTCGGTATTCCAGTAACTGTTATGGAGCCGTTACGCGGTGGTGGACTCTGTAACTTAAGCGAAAAAGCTGCTGCCGTACTTAAACAAAACAATCCAGATGAAACCCAGGCAAGCTTTGGCTTGCGTTGGGCGGCAAGCAGACAAAATGTTATTACTGTTTTAAGCGGTATGAGCAGCCTTCAGCAAATGAAAGAAAATGTCCAGACATTTATTGACTTTAAACCTTTCACTGAACAAGAAGAAAAAATTGCTCAGGAAATTGTTAAAATTCTTCAGTCACAAGGAGAAATAAACTGTACTGCATGCAAATATTGCCTTGAAGTCTGCCCGAGGGGGATAGCTATCCCTGCAATTTTTGCGCTGTATAATCATTATAAAGTTGTAAAAAATAAAATGTTTTTCAAATTATATTATGAAACACTAAATGAGGATGAACGTTCCGACAAATGTATAAAATGTAATTTGTGCAATACAAATTGTCCGCAGAATCTTATGATACCTGATCTTCTCAGTCAGGTTCAAAAAGAGTATGAAGATATTGTGAAAGGTGCCTGATGAAAAATCTTACCTGCAAGTTAAGACTGATATTTGCCGGAATTGTTTTAGTCATGTCAATAGCTGCCGTTGCAGGTATTTTTTATCCGGTAAAGTTTTTAGACGCACAATTTGTGGCATTACTACAAAGAAATATTGTAAACTTTTCAATAATAGCAGTCGTAATATTGGCTATAATCGTTGTTATAACAATGTTATTTGGAAGATTCTACTGTTCAACACTATGCCCTTTCGGGATTTTGCAGGAAGTTGCCTCATCTATTTTCAAAACTGAAAGCAAATATATTAAAAACTATCCTTATAAATATTTTTTAGCAGCGATTGTTTTTGGGGCGCTAATTGGTGGTTCTTCACTTTTAATAAGATATATTGATCCTTATACAATCTTTGGATCAGCTGTAAGCCTTTCCCCTTTTGGAATTATTGCAGTTATTCTTATGCTTGCGCTTGTATTTTTCAAAAATAGATTTTTCTGCACAAATATTTGCCCTGTAGGGGTTGTGCTCGGACTTTTATCAAAGTTCTCTTTATATAAAATCTATATTGACAAAGATTTATGCCTTTCCTGCGGACTTTGTGAAAAAAAATGCCAGTCTGCCTGCATAAATTCAAAAGAAAAAACTATTGATAACGAAACATGTATTAAATGCCTAAAATGTCTTGGAGTTTGCAGAAGAAACGGGATTAAATTCGGAATAAAACCAAAAACTCAAATAAAATTTAACCCCAAAAGACGCGAGATTATAATCGCATTATCTGCCCTGGCCCTATTAGGTACCGCTGTCAAAGCAGGTGTGGTTCTAACTGAAAAAACCGCACAGAAAATACGTGATATAATCCTCCCACCGGGCTCAAAAAATCCTAACCGTATGTTTCATAAATGTTTAAACTGTAATTTATGTATCCAAAACTGCCCGAATAAAATTCTGACCAGAGCAAATAACAAGTTTGGTGCCATACACATAGATTACTCAAAAGGAGAAGGTTTCTGTAAATATGATTGTAATGAATGCGCCCAAATATGTCCGTCCGGTGCAATACAGAAAATAACACTTGAAGAAAAGCAAAAAACACGTATTGCCATGGCCATGATACAAGATACAAAATGCACACAGTGCGGGGTTTGTATATACGATTGCCCGACAGGTGCAATAATAAAAGCAAACGGGAAAGTATTTGTTAACGGTATGAAATGTATTGGCTGCGGCAAATGCAAAAAATCCTGCCGGTACAATGCTATTGAAATATTTGCAGTAAACGAACAAAAAATGGTATAATATTAAAAAAAGGAGAATTGACATGTCACTTGGAATTACTGAAATCATATTAATCTTAGTTGTTATACTGCTTTTATTCGGCGGAAAAAGAATTCCGGAGCTTGCAAGAGCATTAGGCAAAGCAAGTTATGAATATAAAAAGGCAAAAGAACTTATTAAAAGAGAAGCAGAAGATTTGAAAGATTCTCTTGAGGCTGCTGGTGAAAAACCTCAGGAATATCAGATAAAAGACGATGTAAATAGCCCTCAAGTATAATGACACAAGATAATGAAAGCTTAATATCCCATCTGGAAGCGCTGCGTGAGATGTTAATAAAATGTTTCACATCACTGGCTGTTGTCCTGCCTTTTACATTATTTGCAGCTCCGCATGCTTTGAACTATCTAACTAAAATTTTAATCGGCAAAAATAATATTACATTAAATTTCTTTTCTCCTACAGAAGTATTTTTAATTCAGATTAAGATGGCGGTTTTACTGGATATAATAGTCTGTTTCCCGTATATGATGAAAAAAATATGGGATTTTCTTCTACCGGCACTATATGAACACGAAAAAAAATTTATAAAATCAATTGTTTTTGTATCAAGCTTATTATTTATCTTAGGGGTAATATTTTGTATATTTATTATTTTACCTTTAATAATAAACTTCGGAATGAGCTTTTCAACAGAAACTGTTCAGGCAGTATTCGGGATTTCCAACATAATTAATCTTTCTTTATGGATGGCATTGATTTTCGGATTAATGTTTCAGGTGCCGCTGATTACTCATATGTTAATCAAATGGGATATTGTCTCTTATGAATCAATAAGCGATAAACGCCCTTATGTAATAGTGGGGTTGCTAATCATAGCCGCAATATTGACGCCTCCGGACGTACTAAGCCAAATAATGCTTTTTACACCAACCTATCTTTTATTTGAATTAGGCTTATTATTTTCAAAAAACAAAAAAACAATTGACTAATAGTAACTATCAAAGAGTAAAATACAATTATGGAAAAATATTCAGACCTAGATTTTGCAAAACTTGATATAGAAAGAAAAAAACGCAGGGGTTATACAGAAGCTGTTTTTTGTGAATGCAAAACACCTGAACAACTAGTAAAAATTTTTGATACTTTTCAAAAAAATGGACAGAATATTTTAGGAACACGCGCATCAGAAGATCAATTTAAAGCTTTACAAAAAAGTTTTCCGGAGATTAACTATAATGAGACCGCAAGAGTTTTGACTTTAGTCACAAATCCTATAGAAAAAGTTGGCGAAATTGCAATTTGTACAGGCGGGACAGGAGATATTCCGGTTGCAGAAGAAGCAGCGGCAACTGCTGAGTTTTACGGCAGTAATGTAAAAAGGTATTACGACATTGGTGTTGCAGGAATACACCGACTTTTTGAAAATCTTGATGCGATTAAAAAAGCAAATGTAATTATAGCAGTTGCAGGTATGGAAGGTGCTTTAGGCGGAATAATTACCGGGCTTGTAGACATACCGGTTATTTCCGTACCCACATCAATAGGCTACGGTTCTTCTTTTAAAGGAATTTCTGCATTATTAACAATGCTAAATTCATGTGCAGAGGGTATGACTGTTGTAAATATAGATAACGGATTTAACGCAGGCTACAGTGCCAACCAAATTAACAGGAGGATAGAGAGGAAATAATTAATGGATTTATACTTTGAATGCAGTTCGGGAATTTCAGGCGACATGTCGGTTGCAGCACTTTTGGATTTGGGCGCCGACAGAAAAAAATTAGATAAAGCTATTAGTTCTATGGCGCTGGAAAATGAATTTACCTATAGAATTACCGAAGTAAATAAAAATTCAATACGTGCAACTGATTTTGATGTAATAATTCCACATCACCATGATGACGGGCACCACCATGAACACCGTAATCTTGATGATGTTAACAAATTAATAGACCAGGCAGACATCACAGAGTCCGCCAGACAGCTTGCAAAAAAAATCTTTCATATAGTTGCGGAAGCGGAAAGCAACGTCCATGGTAAAGATATAAAAGAAGTTCATTTTCATGAAGTAGGCGCTGTAGACTCCATTGCAGATATAATCAGTTTTGCAGTTCTTTTTGATGATTTAAGTCCAAACAGGGTATTCTTTTCTGCACTTACCGAGGGACAGGGGTATGTAAACTGCCAGCATGGCAGACTTCCGGTGCCGGTTCCTGCTGTATGTGAAATAGTAGCAAAATATAAAATACCACTTAAGATTTGTGATAATAACGGCGAAATGGTAACACCAACAGGTGCGGCAATAGCTGCGGCATTATACACGGGGGAAAAACTTCCGGATGAATTTGTTATTGAAAAAATAGGATATGGCGCCGGAAAAAGAGATTATCCAAATCCGTTTTTAAGGGTTATGATAATAAAGTAAAGGAGATAGATTATGCATTTAGGAAACTCAATTATTTGCCCGGTTACAGGAATTCCAATGATTATAGCGGCAGGCGCTGCTGCAATTTGGGCTTTTAAAAAAACAAAACAAGATTTCAAAAAAGAAAGTATTATACCCGCAGTTGCAATAACTTCATTTGTTTTTGCGCTGCAAATGATTAACTTTTCAATCCCAACAACCGCTTCCAGCGGGCATATAGTAGGTGCTGTTCTGCTGGCGGCATTACTGGGACCGTATGCCGGATTTCTTGCAATATGTGCAATCCTTCTTATTCAAGCAGTATTTTTTGCAGACGGAGGCTTAATGGCATTAGGTTGCAATATATTCAACATGGGATTTTTAGCTTGCTTTGTAGCATATCCATTATTATTTAAACCGCTTGCTGAAAAAAATAAGCCTGCATTAGGAGCATTTTTAGCATCAATTGCTGCATTGCAATTAGGTTCAATTGCTGTTGTGGCAGAATCAGCTTTATCCGGTTCCACATCTGCCAATATCGGCTTATTCACAGGATTAATGCAAAGTATTCATCTTGCAACAGGTGTAATTGAAGGATTATTTACAGCATTAATTGTTGTTATCGCGCAAAGAACTAATCTGTCAAAAATATTTTCATATTCTCTGGGCGTCACAGCACTAATCCTTGCTGGAGTAATCTCACAATTTGCTTCTTCAAGACCGGACGGCCTGGAATGGTCATTAATAAATATGTCCGATTCATTTGTTGAACAGACCAACGGATACTTATATTCAATGTCTGAACTTTTACAATCAAAGACAGCAATTCTAGAACAGATGCCGTCATCAATAATTGCAAACATTTGCGGATTGGCATTGCTTGCAGTTTTAATGTACGGTATATGCAGAATTTTAACCATGAAAAAAGCAGAAACATATGAACATCAATAAAAAGGTAACCGTATTAAAAAAATTTCTTTCAACCCTGAATGAGCAAGGTATCTGCCTTGCTTTTTCAGGAGGAATAGACAGCACGTTTTTACTATATCTTTGCAAAAACATGAATATCCTTGCCGTAACCTTTAATTCTGTGCTGCAAACAGATGAAGAATTGGATCTGGCACGAAATTTATGTAAAAAATACGGCGTAAAACAACAAGTTATTAATATTGATCCGCTTGAGGATGAATATTTGTCGCAAAATCCCAAAGATCGCTGCTATATTTGTAAGAAGAAATTTTTTATGCAAATTAAGAAAGTCGCTGAAGAAAATAATATTAAGAACATCATTGACGGAACAAATTTTGATGATTTGCATACGCATCGTCCGGGGATTAAAGCACTAAAAGAACTTGGTATAATATCGCCTCTTGCAGAATGTAAATTAACAAAACAGGAAATCAGGAATCTGGCAGAAAGTTTCGGAATAGAGATTTATGACAAACCATCAACCCCGTGCATGGCAACAAGGTTCCCTTATAACACTCTATTGAAGCCTGAAACTATTGATAAAATTAAAATGGCTGAGAAAATTCTTGCACAACAGGGTTTTGAAAATAATCGGGTAAGACAGCATGACAATATCTCACGTATTGAAATCCCGCCTGAAGATTTTGAAAAATTTATAAAGAAAAAAGAATTACTAATAAATGAACTAAAAGCGCTTGGACTCAAATACATTACACTTGATATTGAAGGTTTAAGAAGCGGAAGTATGGAGGAATAGTATGTCAAAAGTTTATTTTACCGAAGATATCTCATCACAGTCATTACAAAAAATATATCACGCAGTTGGAGTTAATCTTCAAGGAAAGGTCGCCGTAAAACTTTCCACGGGTGAACCCGGCGGACATAATTTTTTAAAGCCTGAAATGATTAAAGCACTTGTTCAAGAACTAAACGGTACGATTGTTGAATGTAATACCGCATACGGAGGGAAAAGATGCAACACAGAAGATCACTGGAAGGTAATGAAGGCGCATGGTTTTGCAGATATCGCACCATGCGACATTATGGATGAAAACGGTGAGATAGCACTTCCCGTAAACGGAGGAAAACATCTCAAAGAAAATTATGTTGGCAAACATTTTAAAAACTACAATTCGATGCTTATCCTGTCACATTTTAAAGGTCATTTAATGGGCGGTTTCGGGGGTGCTTTAAAAAATATGTCAATCGGAATCGCATCATCAAACGGAAAAGCTTATATCCACGGAGCGGGTGATCCGGCTAAAATATGGTCTTGCGAGCAGGATAAATTTTTAGAAAGCATGGCGGAAGCTTGCAAGTCCGTAATAGACTATATGGGTGCAGAAAATATTGTATACATAAATGTAGCAAACCGATTATCCGTTGATTGTGATTGTGACAGCAATCCAAAAGAACCGGAAATGGCTGATATCGGAATATTTGCATCAACAGACCCTGTTGCTGTTGATCAGGCCTGTGTTGATGCGATTTATAATTCTCCGGATCCGGGAAAAGCTGCTTTAATAGAACGAATGGAATCACGTCACGGAATCCATACCGTTGAAACTGCCGCAGCACTTGGCCTTGGCAGCCGACAGTATGAAATTGTAAAAATTTAATTATTAATGAGACAAAGTATCATAAACTTTGGCAACAATTTTCCATTCACCGTTTATCTTGTTCATAACAAGAATATCGGTGAATTTGTAACCGTGCCAATTATCTTCAATTACTCTAACTGTTGCAATTGTTTTCTCCAGGTCTAAAACATCAATTCTTGCGACATAATCATCACCTGCAGGTCCCATTTTGTCAATAGTATCGTAAAATGCCTGAATAGATCCTGATTGATATTCCGATTCATTTAATTGCCCGAAAAATGACGCTTTTTCATAAAAATAAGGTCTTACAATTTCACTATTACCATTTTTTACAGCTGAAATAAATTTTTTTGCCAGATTTTCGACCGCATTAAATTCTTCTATTTGTTCTCTCATTTTTACCCCTTTCTTTTGTATTTATATTATGTTAAATTAATATGGTAACAAATTCAAGTACGGATAAAAAGGTAACTATCAAATATGGAAACAATGGAAAAAGACTGCTTAAAGACAGTTGAAAGTTTTGAAAAAACGGGGTTTAACTATACACTTTCACTTGTAAACGGTAAATACAAATTAACTGTTTTATATGCAATATATAGACATAAGGTTATAAGGTTTAACAGCCTTCAAAGGTATTTAAATATGGTTTCACATAAAACATTGAGCAATGTCTTAAAAGAACTTGAAAAGGACAATCTTATAATAAGAAAAGAATACCCTCAAATCCCGCCCAAAGTTGAATACTCTCTATCCGAAAAGGGAATATCTTTTATACCTATTCTATATGCGCTTTGCGAATGGGGTGAAAAGCATTGCCCGCATTGCGATTGAATGAATTATTGTAGCATATCTGCTTAAATACCTGACAAACAAATTTTATACCGCTTGACAATAATTAGATATCTAACTATAATACAACTATGCGTGCAACTCAATCATTAATCTCTAAAATCCACGAAAAAGGAAACCGTTTTATAACAGAAGAACTAAACACAAACGGAATAGAAGGACTTGTTCCAAGTCATGGAGATATTCTTGCAGTACTTTATTTTAACGGCAAATCAACCATGAAAGATATAGCAAACAAAATTCATAGAACAAAACCTACCGTTACTGTCCTTGTTAATAAACTTGAAAAACTGGGATTTGTAAAAAGAGAAAAATCCGATACGGATAATCGAATTACATATATTGTACCAACTCAAAAGGCGCTGGATTTTAAGCCGGTATTTGAAAAAATTTCAACAGAGTTAAATGAATTGCTATGCAAAAATTTAACGGAAGAAGAATCAATAATTTTAGATAACTTATTAAAAAAAATGCTATAGCAAAATTTTTTAGCTAAATAGTTAGATATCAAACCAAAAGGAGGCAATTTTGACAAATTACAAAACAACAGAACTCGGAAAAATCAGTAACCTTATCAACCTTGAAAATGGCAAAGCATTTTTACATAATGCATTGGAACTTACAAGCTGTGAAATCTCAATAAATGCAGTACCAAAAAGTTTTGAGGTTCCATTCAAACATAAACATAAACAAAATGAAGAAGTTTATATAATACTAAAAGGCGAAGGGATAATAACAGTTGATAGTGAATCCGTAAAAGTAAAAGAAGGTTCTGCGGTAAAAGTCCTACCTGAAGCATCCAGAACAATTAAAAATACCGGTGAAGGAGAAATGGAATTTATCTGCATACAAGCAAAAGTAAACTCACTTGAACAATTCGGTCTGGGTGATGCAGAGCTTTGTTAAAAATAGGGCTTAAGAGCCCTATTTTTAACA
>CAYYAG010000021.1:21340-27654 GCA_964470005.1 uncultured Muribaculaceae bacterium | reverse complement strand
CCAGCGTTCGTCCTGAGCCAGGATCAAACTCTCCATTGTCAGAAAGTTTATGTCCATCGCTTATATGCGGCTAGCATATAAGCTGCTCGACTTTATTTTATTCGCTAAGCTTATGCTTTTGCGTGTTTAGAATCATTTTTGTTGAATTAACAAGTATTGTTTAACACCAACTTAAAGTTGTGTTTGTTTTCAGCTATTCTGTTTTCAATGTTCGGCCAAAACCTTTGCCACCATCTCTTAGGTAGTTATTTTTTACTTTGCAGACTACAAGCTAAGTGCTTGGGGCTAGCTAGAACAGGCAGATGTGCAAATCATTTAATGCCTTTCTTTACATCTGGAACTCGGGAAATCCCCTGCTCCTCAACCGCACTTTATCGCGGTAATTATTATATTATTACTTCAATTTTTTTTGTCAAGCAGTTTTTTAAAATATTTTTTAAATTTCTTAAAACTTCTTAACTTAGCTATTTTAAAGTTCATTGTGCATTAGGCACATATAACATGTTATTCCAAAGAATTTTAAAAATCAACATGTGATTTTCATGTTTTTTGACTTTTTTTATATTTTTTCAAGATTTCAAGCTATATAAGCATTTGAGGCATTTACAAATGTTAATAATCCGTTTTGGAAAGTGTTTTACACATTGATTCTGACGTGAATTTTGTATAATTGTTCCCAGTTACAGAATCATTTTTATTAAATTATATTAACAAATTTGTTATTTTCTTATCAATGCCTTAATATGTATATATATAATTGTAATTGAATAGAATGGGAGATTATCTATGATTAAAATTTTAAAACAGACCGCACTTTCTCTAGCTGTAATATTGGCATGCTCAACAGCAGTTTATGCTGACGGAAATGCCTTTACACCGTTAAATTTTGACGATGCAAGCTATAGCGGAAGTCAAACATCAACAACTATTATACCTTCATCTACAACTAATCCGCAAGAAATTCCGGGAAATTCTAAAATGCAGAATGCTATTTTAGAACTTGATAATGCGCAGGTTGACGTCAGAAATGAATTATTAAACTATAAAGCCAAATATTCTGATGTTGACGCACAATACAAATTAATTAAAGCTGAAAGAAAAGCTCTTAATCAACAAGTAAAAGCGATTGAAAAAAGAATCAAGCAAATTGATAAGGCTAAAGAAAAAATCAGAAAAAATATGTTATAAATTTAAAACCGGTCAAAAGACCGGTTTTTTTCAGTATATTAATATTACAACTAATTTGCCACCAATGGACCGTCTGCATCGGGACTGACATATATAGCTTTCATACTGCGTCTATCTGCACCTTTGCGCAATTCTCTGTCTTTAGCCTTTAATTCTGCCTCAGTGGTTTCACTTGTTCCAAAAGGAGTTCTGTAAATAACTTTGTCATAATTTCCGTCCCCATCTTCATCTATGTATTCTGTCTTAAAAGGTGACATTGAACCATCACTGTATTCAACTGAATATAATTTATCAGAATCATCTACTTTTCTATTTTTATTTGTATCTATAAATATGGTTGTCTTAATTATAGTGTCGTCTAATTTGCAACCATATTCTTTTATTATCCCCGGCTGTGTGTTATCATGTCTAATTTTCTTAATTTTAGACTCAGCAGGCAAACCCAAACCCCAATTCATACTCATAAGATACCCCTTTCGTGTTTATTCTTAAATGTTTATTACTTATGTATTTATAAACACAATTTGTTTGAAAAAATTGCTATAAGTATGCTTTGACCATACCATACCATACCATACCATACCATACCATACCATACCATACCATACCATACAGGCATTATAACCGGGCTTCAGCCATTTTAAATTCGTTTTTACATTTTGTTACGTTCGGGGTATGAGTAACATATATAACTACTCGTCAATATATATTCTGAGATAGTTCCAATAACTTCTAAAAACCTTTTTAACATAATTTTTCGTTTCAGCGTAAGGAATTTGCTCTACGAATTCATCGGTATCCGCATAATTTATATTTTTCTGCCATCTGCCAATAGATCCTATACCACCGTTATATGCTGCAATTGAGGATATATCAAGGTTATTGAGCATGCTTCTCAGCTGGGCATAATATGAATTACCTATTTTTATATTAAGCTCAGGCTTGTATAAATCATCCTCACTTGTCATACCGTAGCCGTAGTGTACACTTATTTCTCTTGCTGTTGCCGGCATAAGCTGCATTAAGCCTCTTGCGCCGGCAGAACTTATTGCATCAGAATTGAAATAGCTTTCTTCACGAACCAATGCAAGCATTAACGGTGCATTATTTCCAACAGCTTCTGCATATTTTTGAATCTCATCATAAAAATCTATCGGATAAACCAGACGCCAGCGTAAATCAGTTCTTTCCGGCTTGGGATAAATTTTTTCCATCGCATCTCTTGCAATAAGCATTGAGTGCGAATAATCTCCTTTTTGATAATATATCCAGCTTTTTATGAAATCATCCTCTGTTATTTCCAGTAACATATCATAGTCTTTAAGCTCCGCAAGTTTGAATATTACATCATTTCTGGAAATACCCGGATAAGGATACTCAACCGGCCGTTCTTTTATATATGCATTTAATACTGATGTTTTGATGTGTTTCATTGACAAATATGCACGATATGCATAATATGTATCAGGAAAGTTTGCTATTGTACTTTTATAATAGCTCATGTATTTATCGTAATTATTTTCCCGCTCGGCTATTTTACCCATCCAAAACATTACCATAGGGGCGTTCTTATCTTTTTCAAATTTATTCAAAAAATCCTTGCCTATTTTAGAGGCATTTATATAGTCACGCGCCTTTATCCTCTCAAAAAACAGATTGGCCATAGCAACAGGTGCATAGGTTCCTTTAGGGAAATTCAAATAAAGCTGCCTGTAACATCCCGTCTGATATTCCGGAGATGCCGCTTGGCATTTAAGATTCCATATATGATCTTTTCCCTTGGGGGTAGAAATATTATATAGAAAATCAATATCCTTAGTTTTAGAAGTCGACATGCTGAGATATGTGTTTACAACATCATATATAGATTGCTCGCTGACATATTGGGCATAATTTTGAATGCCATACTGTGCAAGACTTTTTGCTCTGGAATAATTTTTTAATGCATAAGAATTTTTTACATCCAGTGCCCAGCTTTCTTTTAAATCTGTATTTGCAAGTAAGTTTTTGGCATCTTCGTATGCCCCAAAAAGATAACAGCTATTTGCCATAAGCAGATAGTCGTCCGGTGTAATATCTTTATCAAGTGTCAGCCAATTATCAACAGCACTTAATGCCAAGCGCCCTTTTGGCGCCCTCTCAAGATAATGACGGAAGTACATTTCTACATCATTTTTTACGGAAGTCGGAAAAATTTTATTATTTCTATATTTGTTTAATAGTATTATACCAAGATAATACTCTGATGCTATTGCATAATCCGTATCCGGATAGTCTTTGATTATTTGTTCAAAATATTTTTGAGCCTGATTCGGATCCGCTTCCACCAGCAATTGTGCGGAAGAATACTTGGCTCTCAGGCTTATTTTGCTTTTGGGGTAATTATTAAACAAAAACTGGTATTGTTTCATTTCAGATTTTTTATCGCCAAGCTCTTTTGCGCATAATGCCTGATGATATATCGCATACGGTTTTAGATTTGACAGAAATCCCACACGTGAAAATAAATAATAGGAGTTCTGGTAATCTTTATTTACGTAATCCTTTAATGCAGCACTATATATCTGCATTGTTTTTTCAGCAGACTGATAAACATACGCAAATAAAAATCCAACTATAAAACAAACCCCAACAATTATTGAACCTGTTATGATTTTAAGTTTTCTGCTCATCATATTATATTATAAGTTTAGCAAAAAGTCCGGACTTTTGCAAATCAACCATTCAGCATCTGTTTAAATACCGGACGATTATTGGTAAGGTTGATAGGAAAATCCGTTTTCACCGATTGATTGGTTGTTGTGGTATCATTTTGACTTTTAACATGATATGACTCTATAGAACGTTTTCCGGTTAATCTTCTCATAAAGTTATAATAGCCTTTTAAAAATCCGGTGGCTTCATTTTGTTTTGCTTCAATTGCTTCAAGTTCACTGCGTGTATGAGTTCTGACAGGCATACCTACAGATTTTCTTGTTAAAATTTCACCCAAAGTTGTATCAACAAGGGTTACCCAGCTCATACCGGCAAGAGAACCGTTATATTGTGTTTTGAATGTGGAATTAAACAAATCAATTAATAATGTCTGGTAGAACAATCTTGAACCTTCCTGAACAAAACGTTCTTTGAACTTGGTTTCGGCGCCTTCTTTATCGTTACCGTTAGATTTTAACATTACCATGTTATAGTTATCAGTCATCAGGAACCATATTGTAGCAGCAGAAGCGGCTGTCTTTGCAAGGTTTGATAACTCGGCATTTGAAAGATTAGACATTGTCGTTACATTAAACGCTTTTAAAATATTATCGTTAACATAGGACTGGAATTTTTTCGGCGTCATGCCTTTTTTAACAGCTTGTTTTCCGATATTTTCAATAGTTTTGGCGAGCACCTCAACATCTTTACGGGAAAGCTCCTTTGCAAGTTCTTCTGCTGATTTGGAAGATACTACAGGTTTTTTCACAACCATTTTAACAGCCTTATCAACTAACCTGTACGGTAAAGTTACTGTATTAAATGCGAACTTAAACGGTGCAATTACAAAGTTTACAGCCGGTTTTACATATTTTTTGTCTTTCGCTCCTAAATGTATTAAGCCATTGTTATCCGTAACAGTTTTAGCAATATTTTGATATTTTTCAGCTAAATTTTTATAACCGTTCTGATTAAGCACATCTATAATTTTTGCAAACTTTTCTTGACTTATTGTGTAATCAGGAATTGCAGTCAGTTTTTTATACAGGTTTTGGAAAGGTTCCCGTACGATCTTAAACATATCATCGACCGGCTTAAATTTACGCAACCCCTTAATGCCGAAACCTGCTGCAATTACAACCGCAGATGCCTTCATTAATGTATCAAAAGATAATAAAGGTTTCTGCTGGGTTTTATCATCTTTTTTCCCGGAATCAGAATTTGCTTTGAACGATGTTCCCGGCTTAATATTCTTTTCCGGCGAATTGTTCTTTTCATTTTCTGCGCGTGCTTCTTCAGGGGTCAAACGTTTTATATGTTTACCGTTTGCAAGTCGCGAAAACGCTTCCGTGAACAGTACTGTAGTACCGGTCATAAGCATTATACCAAATTTTGAATTATTAATATATTTATTCAATGCACCAAGCGTAATAAGGGTTAAGTATCCGCTGGTAAGTATTCTTGTGGCTTCCTGATTAAACCTTGTTTTCTTTTCTTTATCTGCTTTTTTAGGATCATCATCCATTATACGGGAAAGGTTATACGCATCATTTGCAAGAAATATTGCAGGCGGCAGGCCCGATACAAGTCTGTTTAACGCCCTTTCATGCTTTGTATCATATGCACCATATTTTTGGGTATCAAACATTTTAACCGAACGCTGAAACATTTCTGATGACACTTCAGCTTCTGTTAACTTTCCTTGCGCAAGTTTTGAGGATAATTTTGTTTGAGTGTCAAAAAGCCCCTGTAATGTATTCATCTTGGCATCAATTTTGGAACGCTGCCTGATATTTTTGAAAAATGGTTTTGCAAGAATATTTTCAGACCACTTTTTAAACGGTTTTATTTTCCCTAAAAGTTCTACCGATCCATTTAATAAATCTGCAGGTAAAATAGTAAACGGATATTTCAAACCGTCCCAAATTAATTGTGGAATTGTTTTTTTATACAGGATTACCTCATCCCCGTCAACCTTTAACATTTTTTGTGCCAGTTTTGAGTCTTTTAAATGCTCAAAAAGATTACTCCCTATATCGCCTATATACTTATTAGTAAACTCCTTAAATTCATTAATATTAAACTTACCAAACTGTTTATATGAAGGAACTAAATGCAAAGCAAGCCCCGCAGCAGCTCCAAGTGCACCAAGCAATACAAGTGTTGGATTTACAGACTTGCGATTTTTGGCTTGACCGTCTTGAGATTTTTCACCCGCAAAAGAAAGACCTTTAAAAGATAAATCATCCGAATTATTTTTTAAAGGTCTCTCAAAATATTGATTATTTGCCTCTGGCATCGGGTAGGAACTCAACGGGAGCGGTTTGTCGGACAGCATGCCTGTCAAATACTTTTTATTACCGCTATACAATTGAGCTTTGTCTACCTTCATCGTCCTCCACCCATTGAATTTATTCTCACTCTAATAAAAC
>CAYYAG010000021.1:0-21240 GCA_964470005.1 uncultured Muribaculaceae bacterium | reverse complement strand
TTAATCCTGTCTTTGGAAAAACGCAGCAATTTCTTTATGCGGAATAATATGTGAAATCGGACGACCATGTGGACAGGTATAAGGCATTTTTGTTTTGCGCCATTTTTTAACGATTTCCTGCATCTGCCAGACAGAAAGCTTTTGACCGGCCTTCACTGAGGCTTTACAAGACGTAGTTATAAGAATTTTTTCCTCAAGGTTATCAATATCACCTTCAATATTCTCTAAAATATCCGCCAAAATCTCCTTTGGATTAACCTTTGCGATAAGCATGGGGATTTTTCTGAATATCAATTCATTATCATTCAGTATTTCTATTCCAAATCCGAATTTTTCAAACTTTTCCACATTTTCCTTTATAACAGCCATGTCAACAGATGATACCGGAATAACATCCGAAACAAAAAGCATTTGTGATGCAATTTGTTTTTCAGATTTCAACTTTTCATAAATATACCTTTCTTCGGCAATATGCTGGTCAATAATTTCAAGACCTTCTTCCTGTTCAATTAAAATATAAGTATTTTTGTACTGCCCAATGATATTTTCTTCAGGCTCAGTTTCTTTTAATATTGCAGGCTGAATAATTGTCTGTTGCTCAATAGTTTCTTCTTTCGGGGCTGTAACTTCATCCTGAATTTTTTGCATTAAAATATCCGAAACATACATTGTATCATCATCGTTATCAATTTTTAAATCTTTTCGCGATACCGGTTGAAACTCGACAACATTAACCTGTTGGGAAATCGGCTGCATTTCTTTTTCGACATAATTGGCCAAGCCGGCTTCTACAGCAGTTCTTACAAAATTAAAAATTTGGTTTGTATTTTTATACCGAACCTCCTTTTTTGCGGGATGAACATTTACATCCACATCATGAGGGGAAAGTTCAAGATTTAACACAACAAACGGATATTTATTATTTGCGATAAGAGTTTTATAAACCATATCGACTGCCTTTTGCATAACAGGACACTTGACAGAGCGTGAATTAATATATAGATGATAATTTTTTTTGCTTGAGCGTGTATAATCCGGCTTGCTAACCATCCCCGTAATTTTCAAGTGCGACAATTCATCTGTTTTCAATACAGGTTTCAAGTTTTCAACAATATCTGAAGAATAAACTTCTTTTAATGTCTGAGGCAAATCCCCTTGCCCTGTAGTCTTCAAAACAGTTTTGCCATTACGCTTTAATTCAAAAGCTATACCCGTATTAATAATCGCCAGTGACTGAACAATTTCCTGAATGTACGAAAACTCCGTATTAGGATTGCGTAAGAATTTAAGTCTGACCGGCAAATTATAGAAAAGATCTTTTACCTCCATAATAGTACCCACAGCACATCCCGTTTCAGCCTTTTTAACTTCGGAGTTTTCACACTTGACCTTAGTACCGGTCTCAAAATCTTTTGTGCGTGTCGTACAGGTTAATTTAGAAATTGAAATAATACTTGCAAGAGCTTCACCCCTAAAACCTAATGTATGTATGTCGAACAAATCTACGTCATTTTGTATCTTACTTGTGGCATGCTTTGAAAATGCCAGAATAATATCATCAGGATGAATTCCAGAACCGTTATCCGCAACCCGTATATCTCGACAGTCATTTATTATTTCAATACTTATTTTTGTTGCTCCCGCATCAATTGAATTTTCCGTTAATTCTTTTACAACAGATGCAGGGCGCTCAATTACTTCTCCTGCCGCGATCTGATTAATTAAATGTTTTGACAACTGTTTAATTCTTGCCATAATACACCTACATATTTATAAAATGCATAATAAAGAAATCTTTTATCACATGAAATTGTGTAAGAATTACAACGACCAGTAATGATACAATCATACCAAAAGTTACTTTTGCAAGGTCTTTACCAATATGCTTGTACATTTTTTTGGGAGATTCAAAACGTAATCTGTGATATAAAGCTATCTCACGACCGGCAAGCAGCCCTAAAAATACCCACGTTGTTGACATTGGAATATTGTTTAATTGTATAAAGTATAGCAATAACGATGCATAAATTAAATCAATAATTGTTGCAGAACGGGGATCTTGAACATTTGTTTTCATTTTAACAATATTTTGAATTTCTCCGCCCCTATTAAATGCTATATAACCCATAAATAATGTACACGCAATAAGCACAAATATTAATTCCCCAAATGAAGCTTTCCTTGGAAGGTATACAAACAAGTTTGCCGCATCCTGCATAATCCATTGCGACCATAAAAATGCCGTAGAACACCATTTGGCAACCATCCACCATTTGGAAATACTTTTTGAATTTTTTTTCTGTGTGTAATAAAAATAACGTTCAATCGGTCTTGCAATTATACTGTATATTATAAGTGCAGACATGAATGCAACACCGTAACCTATAAATGATTTTGTAAGCATTAAACCGATTACATGAACATCACTGATTGAAAATATGCTCAATATTAAAAACGCCGTGGCAACAGGTATGCCATAGCGTGTTAAAATTAATAGAATTATTGGAGGAAGAACATGTATTATACTAAACGTATGCGTTACCGGAATTCTATCAAGACGCCCGAACGACATGTCCCCGTCATTTACAACCCACCCGATACCTATCGTAAGTATTAGAACTACGCTCGTAAAGAGCCAGATATATAACGAATTTGTCTTTTTATTCGCTGTTAAAAATGTTCCCAGTGTCTGAATAATGTCATTTGAAACACAGGAAAACATCGCAAGAAGAAAGCCTGTTATCATAAAAAAAGAGTTTAAGGTAAATCCGTTTTCTAACATACTTCCTCCATTCAATTTTAATCTACTACAAAAACAAATTCATCTAAATGTTTGATTACAAATTTGAAACATTTCTATAAAATACTCCTATATTGAGCAATTGGGGGAAAAGACTTGGCGAAATTAAAAACAAATACAAAACTAAAGCCTTCAAAAAAAGCTGATTTGCAGGTTGTAAAAGAGGTCAAAACAACCGGATACAGCGACATAAATTTGAAAGCTTGGAGAGATTATGGTCATATAAAAACCGATACATTATGGGAATTTCCGTCAAGGCTGAAAGAACACGGACACTCAAATGAATACCATGGTAATTACATTCCGCAAATCGCGCAGCAATTATACGAGAGATTTACGAAGAAAAACGATGTTGTGCTTGATTTGTTTTTTGGCTCCGGAACCTCCGGTATTGAAGCTATAAATATGAATAGACGCTGTATCGGTGTTGAATTAAAAGACGATTTGGCGGAAAAAGTTTCCGAAAAATTCACTCCGAAACAGCTTGTAACTGACGTCAATATTATATGTGCGGATTCAGCATCTGAACTTGCAAAAGAAAAAGTTAAAGCAAGACTTGATATTATGGGAGAAGATTTTGCACAATTTTTAATACTCCATCCGCCATATGACGATATTATCAAGTTTTCGGATAAAAAAGAGGATTTGTCAAATTGTGCCTCAACAGAAGAATTTTATAATCTGTTTGAAAAAGTTGCCCAAAACGGTTATGACTTATTGGAAAAAGGAAGATTTGCAGCGCTGATTATCGGCGACAGCTATAAAAATTCCGAAGTTCAACCGCTGGGCTTTGAATGCATGGCAAGAATGCAAAAATTAGGATTTGCCCTGAAAGCAATTATTGTTAAAGACATGCAGGGTAACGAACGTGCAAAAGGTAAAACGGCGAATTTATGGCGCTATAGAGCACTTGCCGGAGGATTTTACATCTTTAAACACGAATACGTCATGGTTTTTCAAAAAAGATAATTTTATATAATCCCCGAAATCCCGAGAGCGCATATGCGCTCTCTTTTATCGCGGAACTTTTAAGACCTTTTTACAACCGCCTCAACAATACTATCTTTGTGCTAAATATGTATAGATTAATTACATGAAAACGATTACTCAATCTAAAGATTTATTTTAAGTCCGGAATTTTATTTTAAAAAACTTGCAAAACATGCACTAATAAATAGTTAGATGCGATTTTACAAATTAAGATTTGTAAAATTACTATTTTTGTAGCACTAAAGGATGATGAAAAGTTTCTAAAAAGTGGTATAATAATATTAGAGGAGATAATAAATATCTGCCTGAACCCTGTACTGACAGGAGGCAAAAATTATGACAGATTTACAATTTCAAAACGATTTAGAAAAATTAATTGCAATCTTGCCCGAAAAGGTCAAAAAGCACATCACCTATGAGAGTTTGCAAGATGTTATAGAAATCGTTTTGGATATTGGCAGAGTTCCCGAAATAAGACATTCTTCGGGTAAGATTGAGTATCTTGGAAAAAGTGAAGTCACGGATGACGATATTTCATTTATAACCCGCAATGTTCAGGAATTCACTTCGGATAACCGTTCCGGTATTCCGGGAACACTTCACCGAATAAGTGCCATAAAAAACAGGCAGGGTAAAATTATTGGTCTCACCTGCAGAATAGGAAGGGTAGTCACCGGAACAATTGCCTGCATAAAAGATTTTTGTATGCAAAACAAAAGTATATTGTTTTTGGGAAGACCCGGGGTAGGTAAAACAACAAAACTAAGAGAAATTTCAAGACTTGTCGCCGATGAGCTTGGAAAACGGGTTGTGATAGTCGATACTTCAAATGAAATTGCCGGCGATGGAGATGTTCCACATCCGGCAGTAGGCCATGCACGTCGTATGCAGGTTCGCCAGCCGGAGTTTCAAAAAGACATAATGATAGAAGCTGTCGAAAATCACACACCTGAAGTTATTGTGGTGGACGAAATCGGTACCGAAGCCGAAGCACAGGCGGCAAGAACAATTGCAGAACGCGGAGTTATGCTAATTGCAACCGCACACGGCAATACCCTTGAAAATTTAATTAAGAACCCGACACTTTCTGATTTGGTCGGCGGTATTCAATCCGTAACATTGGGTGACGATGAAGCTAAACGCAGAGCTTCCCAAAAAACAGTTCTGGAACGCGAAAAACAACCTACTTTTGATATAGTCATAGAAATCCTTGACAGAAATACCCTTGCTGTTTATAAAGATACGGCAGAAGCTGTGGATTATATCCTCCGAGGTTGGCCTATACGACCTGAAATCAGAAAAGTCGATCAGACTTATGAACACCATGAACCAACTATTACCGAAGAAATCCATAAGCTGGAACAAAAAATACCTGATACCTCTGAAAGTCTGAAATTCAGCTTCAATCGTAAGGAATATGTTGAGGGCGTCAAGGCATTTAAAAAAGTTTATCTCTATGCAGTGTCCAGAAGTATTGTCGAAAAAGTAATAGAGCGACTGGATTTGAATGCAGAAATCACTCGCAGTATTGAAGATGCAGATATCGTTATAGCACATAAAAACTTTGCCAAAGGTGGTGCAAAAGTTCTTAATACCGCAAACGACTACAGGCTCCAAATCTTTTATGTAAAAACAAATTCAATGGCACAAATCCAAAAAGTTCTCAAAGAAGCTCTGGATGTGCCTGAAACTAATGAAACCCTAAGGGGATATTACGATGATGCAGAACGGGCTCTGGATGAAGCAAAAGCCGCAATAAATAAAATTCTTGCAGGCGCAGAACATGTTGAACTACAACCGCAAAATCACCAGATAAGAAAACTTCAGCATGAACTTGTTGAACAGCATAACCTTGAAAGCCATTCAATAGGTGAAGGCGAACAGCGCCATCTCAGGATTGTCGGCGGAAATGATATGAAAAATAAAAGCGCTTAATGTAAAGAATTATTTTTATTTTGCATTAATTTGACAACTTTTTCTTTGTTTTCATTTAATATAAGATAACAAAGGAGTGTCTTATGGAAATAAAACCGGTAAGAGAATTAGAAGGTAACCGAGTTGAATTGGTTTATGAGAATAAAGTTTCCAAACGCGAGTCTGTTATAAGACACTTTTCAGTTCCGTCTGATAAAGCTGATGAATTTGCATCTTCTTTTGAAAAACAACGCAAAAACAGCACTGTTATATCCTGGATAGCAACAGGTATATCAACTTTATTGGGTGTCTTTCTGGGCGGCAAAGTTGCTAAAAAATCAATTCTGTCATGGATAGGTGCTGTAGCAGGCGGTACGGCCTTCGGACTGGGTGCCTTAAGCGTTGCCAGCAGACAGATATACAAAAACCAACAAAAATTATTTCAGAAATATGATGCTAAAGAACTAGTTTACCTAAAAGAATACTCTGAAAAATCTGAACATACTGAACCGGGAAATTAATTCCTATATATCTTTTAACATTGCTGTTGCGGGGGCATAATTAGGGAGTATTGAAAGACAAGTTTCAAGCGCTTTTCTGCAATATTCAAGATTTTCATCATTTTTATAAATTTCTGCAAAAATGTAATGCAATTCGGGGTCCTGATAGAAATTATCTTTTGCTCTGCATAAAAAAAATAATGCCTGTGGTTTTAATCCGTTATTTAAGAATACACGTCCAATAAATTTATAAACTTCCGGATTAATGGTAAACATAAAGTCCGCATACCTTACGATTTTTTCAACATAATCACCTTTACAGTACATTATTAACAGGTTTATATCAATCTCTAAAAAATTTCTTAATTCAAAATAGGTGGGGTATCTTGATACACAACCGTTAATAAATTCCAACATCACCAACCCCCAATGTGCTCTCAAATCTATACTCTCAAGCTCTAAAAATATACTGTATGCTTTTTGTAAATTATCCAAAATTATTTCACAATAGGCTTGTTCAAGCTTATAGTTATGGGATTCGAAAAAATTCTTGCAACCCTTGAATTTTGCAGATAAAAAATCTTTTTTCGCTTTTGAATAATCCGTAATCATACATTAATAGTTTTTATTATTATCCATGAAAGAAAAGTCAGGCAGCATAGAATTCATCATCACTGATTGTATAATTTGCGGATCAATTTTTTCCCCGTTCTGATATTGATTAAGCAAGAATGGTACCATATTCATCATAGAATTATTGTTGTTGTTATTGTTGCCAAGAAGCATACTGTATTCATTAAATTGGTTATTTACCGGCATAGGATTATTGATTGAAACGGTTATACCGGCATCTTTTAAAGTTTTTATTGCCGACAAAATTTCATCATCAGACACTTTATTGGAGACCAGCCGTTCTTTATTAGGCATTTCACTTTTTTGATCAAATTTTTGAATATTTTTAATATCTTTTTCTTCTAATTCCTGCTTGTAGTTAATTGTTTTTTGGATATTCTCCAGTTGTTTTTGTTTTACCTGCTTATTTAATTCTTCAGAAAAACCATTTCCGTATGGTGATTTTATGAATTTATCAAGTGTAGGGTCACTATTTTGTTGATCCTCTCCAGAGCATGTGGGACCGTTAACCAGGCAGTCACGTCCTTTTGTTGCATATTGAACAAGTACTTTATCCGGCTGTAGTTTTATAACCTGCTCATAAGCTTTTACAGCCTGATCTTTTTTACCAACCTTGGTATATGACATTCCCATATAGTAATAAACTATGGGGTTTGAAGGGTCAATTTGAACCAAAGAAATCATTTCCTGTAAGCAGCCGGAATAGTTACCTTCTTTATATTTTTTCACTGCACTGTTAAGATCAGCATCCGGATAAAACGACATTGAGATTTCCCATTCGGCTTCTGTGGCATCACCATAGAATTCTTTTTCAGTAGTATCTTCTTTATTATTATCTGAAGTATTATCGTCCGGTTTTCGAGTTATATCGTCATAAAGATTATAGCCAAAAGGACCTTTTGTTTCTTTACCAACTGCTGCGTATACAGATCCGCTGAATAATATTATTGATAACAGTATTAATAATGTTTTCTTCATAGTTTTTACCCTTTAATTATTTATATAATAATTTCTTTTTATAAATCAATTATATAACATTTTTTAATATATTTACTAATATAAATAAATGAAATTATTTCAATGCGTTACGTTTTTTGTATAAAACAATAAAAAATACTATTATAAGAATTGTAACGGCAATGATAACGAGCTCAATATACTGTTTAATAGTTTCACCAAAAAGCATTAAGACAATACTCACAAGATAAAAACGTAAACCTCTGCCTATGAAGCTGGCAATTAAAAATTGCGGAAAGTTCATGTTTAAAATTCCGCTTGCTATAGTAAAAATTTTATAGGGAATAGGTGTAAATGCAGAGAAAAATACTGCTACTGCGCCATATTTACTATAAAGTTTTTCAACATTATCAAACTGCTCATGTTTATTTCTAAATAAAAAATTAAACACCGGACGCCCGCCCCACAGTCCAATCAAATATCCCATTACACCGCCAAGTGCCGAAAAAATAGTACAGATAGTAGCATAATACAAAGCTCTTTCAGGCTTTGCAAGATCCATAGCGATTAATAATATATCAGGAGGCGGCACGAGAAAAAAGCTTTCAATGAACGCATTCAACGCAAGCCCCTGCGTTCCTAAACTCTGAAATAAACTGTTCATTTGTGATAATAATTCGTGCATCTTCTCTCTTCCTATAAAATTATACTATGAATATCTGCTAAATTCGCATCCGCAATAATTTTGTCTGTATAAATCTAATTCTTTGGAAATTTTATTTGTTTTTAAAAAGCCGTCATTCTTCTTAAAATCAATTGCTTTATATTGTAAATTATATTCCATTGCAATTTTTTGACCAATTTCTGTAAGCTTTTGGAAGTTTTTGTGCGGGCTTATAACGATTGACGTAGTAAATTCTTCTATGTCCAAGTCTTTTGCCAGCTTTGCAGTTTTTGACAGTCTTAGCTCAAAACATTTATCGCAGCGTTTACCTTTTTCCGGTTCATTTTCCAGACCTTTTGCAGCCAAATAGAACTCTGCGGTTTCATAATCACCCTCGATTAATTCACAGTTAAAATACCTGCACAAGATACGTTCCGCCTCCAAGCGTTTTTGATATTCAGATTCCGGATAAATATTCGGGTTATAAAAATACACAACCGGAGAATATCCCATATCTTTTAATAAAGTTATAGGATATCCGGAACAAATTGCACAGCAGGCGTGTAGAAGTATTTTATTTTTCAACTCCGCCTTCATCAATTACCCATTTCTTCAAATCCGCATATGACTTAATACCAACATGAGATTTTCCGTTAATTGCGGTACTCGGGGTACCATTTATATTTAAAGAATATGCCTCATCAATATCTGCCTGAATTTTATGCATAGTTTCCAAACTATTGGCATCTTCCTGAAGTTTATCTATATCAAGATTAAGTTTTCTGGCAATTTCAATAATTTCTTCTACATTTTTCGGCTGTTTTTCAAATAACATATTATTCATATCCCAAAACTTGCCCTGTTTTTCTGCAGCGACAGCATATTTGGCCATCATACAAGAACCTTTATGAAATTCTCTGCGCAAATATTTATTGCATTCCGTATCTAAAGGCATATTATGGTGTACAATTTCAACATTTTTGATTTCTCTGGCAAGCTTATGAATCATAATATTATATGCAAAACACATCGGGCAACGATAATCCGTATATGCATGCAGAATAACTTTCGGATTTTCAACACCTAAAATATTGCCGGAAACAGCATATTTATTTGTCTTTGCTTTAGTAAATTCTTTAAACTCTTTTTGTCTTTTCAGCTGTGGAGCAAAAACATACGATACACTTGTATAAGTTAAAAACGCTGCTGCAATAAGTATGACTATACCAAACGCAATAGCGTAAGGTCTGATTTTTAAAGCATCTTTAAAATCAATAAAACTTTGCTTAAATGCCTGTTTAAACCCGATATCTCTTGCCGCAACTACTCCTATCAACAGATTTAATAAATATGTAAATGCACACAGCACACAAAGTTTTTTAATCTCAAAAAGACTCAAACATAATAAAACAATTGAAATAGTGAACGATATAACTCCCAAAGCTGCTATATACGAATAAGGATTTTTAAACACTTCCAAAAATTTTAAAAATTTAATATTTTTAAGTTTATCAACAAATAGCATCAGGATGATGAATGCATACAAAAACATTCCCCAATAAGCAAGCGGAATACCAAAAAACTGTGATTCGGTTGTTTTTGCAATACCGTCACAATCAATAAAATCGTTTACAGTGCAAAAGCTTGACAATGCATACGGATTAAAATTAGCATTGTAATAAATAATTGCAAGTTTTATGGTTGTAACAAAACCAATCAAAGTTATAATTAAGACAGCAATTTTTTTCTTATCAACAGTCATCTTTTTCTCCCCTTATTCTTTAGTACTATTTTACATGCCTGAATGTGATAAATCAATAACATAAAGCAGGAAAAAAAATTCTACTTTGGGGGAATTATTAAACTAATCACACTTATGCTTGCCGTCCCAGCTCAAATCATCACAGTGCAGATAATCCAAGTTGTCATTTTGTATTGGCCGCGCTGTACATCCGTGTCCTATGTTTTTATTTGCACAATAATCTTCAAATGGATAATCTTTTTCATCCGGCAGACAGTACAGACGTACTCCGTTGGCGGTTATAAAGAATGAGAATATATCATGACCATAAGTATTTGGAGATTTTTTACCGTTCACGCCTACAAGTATCCAAGCAACTTTGTCTTCATTTAGTGGCATCCCTTCCATTAATCCACCAATCGCAATAGCAGTACCATCTTGTAACTAAACTTTGGACAAATTTGATTTTTCAGCTTCCATAATTTAACGCTTGAAGTCAAAAATTTTACATGCTAAAATCCGTTTTACAGGAGCGTTGTTTTGAAAAAAAACGTTTTTAACACATTTTTAACTAAACTTGAAGATTTTCCAATCTGGATTAAGCAGATAATTTTTTTGAAATTATCTGATGATATAAAATCGCATGTTTGTGAAAAATTTTTGCAGGAAAACTCCGAAGATATATTTTCACTCTACAAGCCAACACTAACTTTCAAGGGCAGTGAAGAATTAAAGAAAAAATCCTCCGGTCTGGATTTGAATATCTATAATTTTTTGGAATATTGTGAAAATAATGCAAGCATTCTTGAGATTTCTTTAAACACTTTTTTGTCAATGGAAGAATCCGCAAAATACTTTATCTTTTGTGTTGAACAAGGATATGTGGAAAAACCTCAAAACATTGAAATCGAAGCCATGGCAGGGTTCATTGCCGGCAAGTTTAGAACAGGTGAATATTTTAGGCAAAAAGGCGCCATAACTGATGAACAACTCGAAAAAGCAATTGATATAAGTTCAAAAACCAATAAAAAATTTGCAGAAATTCTTATAGAACTTGGTTTTATAACGCAGGATGATGTATCTGCAATGCTTACAATTAAGGAAGAAGCACAAAAACGCTTTGTACTTGATTATAACGCTGTGCCGCAAGGAAAAAATGAATTCTGCAGCAAAGAAAATGAATATAAACAAGAGATTGCAGCCTTAAAAACAGAAAATGAAAAGCTAAAAAAACAAATCTCTCAGTTGTTGGAAATTATAAAAAAACATGACAGAAACCTATCCTGAAAAATTAGTAAAATATGTTCGCGACGGACTTGTTGAGCAGGAACACTTCGGATTTATTGTTTTGTGTAATAAGGAAAAAGTAATCGGCTCAACAGGCAATACAAACAATTATCCGTTTTATTTGAGATCCTGCGCAAAACCTCTGCAGGCAAGCCTATTAATAGATTTTGAAATGGATAAATCCTTCAATATGACAGATGCAGAGATTGCACTTTGCTGCGCATCGCATGCCGGAGAAGAAATACATACTAAAATTGCTTGTGAACTTTCACAAAAAATAGGGATTTCTTCTGACAAACTAAAATGCGGTTTACATAAACCATTATCAAAAACCGAACAAAGAAGATTACTATTAAATAAAGAAGCTGAAAATGTTTTTCATAACAACTGCTCCGGCAAACACTTAATGATGCTGGGATTATGCATTATAAATGGATGGGATATATTAACATATGACGATGTAAACCACCCCTTACAAAAGCTTATTAAACAAAAAATATATGATTTATGCTGTGTTAAGCAAAATTACCCTGTGACATCTGATGGATGCGGTGTCCCGATACATTCAATGCCTTTAAGTAATATGGTTAAAGGATATCTGAATCTTTTTTGCAATCCCGCTTATGAAAAAATTACTAATGCCTTTTTAAATAATCCTTACATAATCGGCGGAGAAAACAGAACTGATACTAAAATAATCACAAACTCGAAAAATATCGTCGCAAAAGTCGGTGCAGGCGGACTCTGTATCGTTGTAAATCTTGAAAAAGAAGAAGGTTTTGTCGTTAAGATTTGCGACAGTGATATGAAGGCTCGCGAAATAGTTGTACTTGATACCTTGAAAAACCTGCACTGGGCAGAAATTGAGTCCGATAAAACTATAAGAACCATTCATGGCAAAATTATCGGTGAAATTGTAGCTACTCTTTAATTTTTATCCAGCCTTTATCAATATAACTACCTAAAAACTTCTTTGCATAAGCATTATAATCGACTTTTGTATTTTCTTTTATAATATTATTGAAACCTTTGTCATAAAGATTCTGAACTGTTGGCATTACCGTTTTCATTTCTCTTTTTGAAAAATTTGAACCTTCAATGAATTTTGCTATATCCATAAATCTGCGTTTTGCAAGACCGGGCAAAATCTGTTTTTTCCCGTTAATCGTACCGCATGCCTGATCCATCTGACATGCTGCTTCGACATAATCACCTTTTTTTAGTGCCTCTAAAAGTTTCGGACTTCCGCTCAGACTTCCAACATTAAATATTAATCCGTAAAGTGCTTCTTTCTGACCCCTTGAGAGTTTATCAAAAGCATCTTTTCCGATTTCTTTTTTTATTTTATTTTGAGCTTCAAAAATATCTCTTGCTAACAGGCTATATACCTGATTATCCGAAATTGTTTTATTTCTATATACGCCTGTATCGCCATTTGCCTTTGTATTATGCCCTATACCTATTGTCGGAATTCCGCAGTCATCATAGTATAAACGATTTCTTTTTTGTTCTATTGCTATCAAATCATTTATAAATTCTTCACTGACACCGGTGGCCTCTATGACACCTTTTTTAGTAGCGATAATCTTTACCTCTTTAATTTCTTTATCGGAAAGTTTGACTGAAGCATCAACGCCTTTAAGGTTTTCATTATAAGCCATCAAATCTTTAACTGGAATATTATATTTTTCTGCAATATTAAGCAAAGTATCGCCTTTTTTAACTTTATGAACAATTATTCCGCGAGTCATACCTATGGTATTTGCCGGTATCGCAGCACTTTTAGTGTCAGAAGATACTTTTTTCTTCTGTTTTGGAGCAGAATTTTGATTTGTTTTTATTTTCATTTGTTCAGCTTCAAGCCGTGATACTTCACCTTTATCCGGAATAATAATAACCTGACCGGGCTGAATATGCTTAGGATTTTGGATATTATTTTTATACATTATTGAGGCTGTGGAAACGCCATACTTAGAAGCTATTTTAGACAAAGCATCGCCGCTTTTTATAACATACTTAACCTCTTGAGTTTGCTGCGGGGTATCGGCCGGCTTAGTAAGCCTTAACACTTTTCCTGTATTAATTTTATCACTCTTTAAGTTATTCCATTCTTTCAAATCTTTTACCGAAACACCATACTTAACTGCAATTCCAGAAAGTGTATCACCACTTTTAACAGTATGGGTTTCAGGTGCTTTTACGCTTTGTTTTTTTAACTCTTCAAGCTGAGCCACCTCTTCGTTTGTAGGAATTTCAATAACCTGATCTTTGTATATTTTATCTTCATTTTCAATGTTATTATAAAGCATAACTGCCCACATCGGGACATTATATTTTTCTGCAATTTTAGATAATGCTTCACCGTTTTTTACGGTATGAGAGATTTTTTGCGGAGCCTCCTGAATAACATCAAACTCAACTTCCAGATTTTCAAACCCCAGATCCTGACCGGCCAGCTTAGGGACATTCAGGATTTCACCGGGCTTTAGGATTTCACTATGACCCGGATTTAATTCTTTTAGCATATCAACAGTGATATCATGAGCTTTGGCAATTCCGTATAATGTATCGCCCGATTTAACTTTGTACCCCGGAACTTTTAATTTTTGATCTTTTTTTATATTATTCAAATCAACTTCCGGATTTAAGCGCATCAATTCTTCTCTGAAAAGGTTAAATTTTGACATAACAGAATAAGCACCTTTACCTTGTTCAATTTTCCAGGAGCCATAGACAGGTTCATCTTCCTCAACCGGAGGTGCTGTATCAGCTTCAACATTAAAAATTTTAATAACAGATCCGGATTGTATAATTTTATTGCCATTTTTATCTGATTTCAAATCCGGATTAAGCGCAACAATGTCCGAAACAGTTGTACCGTAATGATTAGCTATACTGTACAAAGTTTCCTTAGGTTGAACAAGGTGACTGCCCTGAGGTATATTTATTGTAGAATCAATCTCAACCTCTTTTACTGACGGATCGTCCAGTTTTTTAGAAGGGGTGGATACCTTTAAAGTATCCGCATCTTGTTTCTCTGGTTCCTTGGCTTCCTGCAGCGGTTGCTTGGGAATATATATATTTGTATCATAATTGTTTATCTGCAAAATATACCTCTTCTACACAAACAAAAATACGGACTAATTTTTAAAAAACTTTAAAAAAAATACTATTTATTAAAAAGTATTTACAAAACAACAGCCAGCATTCTTACTATGACTACTTTTAAATGAAAGTCTGTACGCGGCATGATATATTTACAATAGCAACCTTTTTCTCTAGAAAATATTTTTCCGCAATCTAAGCCGGTACGATAAGTATTTCTGCCACTTTGAGAAACCTCAATAGCACGAAAATGTTAAAATTCCGTATATCAAGGAAACTAGTTTTGTACATATATCTCACGATATTATGTATTAAAAATTCTGTCACCCGCATCACCCATACCAGGAACAATATAACCTTTTTCGTTCAAATGATCATCAACTGCAGCAGTAATAATTTCAATATCAGGGTAGTGTCTTTGAATATTTTCAATGCCTTGAGGTGCTGCGATTATACAAATTACTTTAATATTATCAATCGGAATACCCTTATCAGCATACAGCTTTATTGCTTCAATAAGTGAATTTCCTGTCGCAAGCATCGGATCAGTTATATAAACATAAAATCTTTCCGGATTTGGGGCCTCCATAGGAACTTTGTTATAATACCAGACAGGCTTTAGAGTTTTTTCATCACGGTACATACCAATATGCCTTATACACGCCTGCGGAAGAATATCAATAGCCTCATCGGTAAATATTAAACCTGCACGCAATATTGGCGAAATAATCAAATTAATGTCAGGATCAACCGTTTTTGCCTTAAAAGTTGTTAATGGCGTTGTAATTTCTTTCTCAACAAGCGGAAGGTTTCTGGCAGCCTCATATAATAAACACCTTGTAATCTTTCTGGTTGCAATCCTAACACCTTGACTATCCGTATTTTTATCACGCATGGTGCATAAATTTAATAATATAACCGGATTATCAATTACTTTAACTTTATCTTTATTCATGTTTCCACTCCTTAATTCTACTCTGAAAATCATCTCTGCTTTTCATCATATTATTTACAAAGTCATCCGTTTGTTTTATATTTTTTTCAATATCTTCCGGATTAACCTTCAAATGCTCGGCTGAAGAATCAACAACTCCCATTTCGTTTGCAAAATGAGAAAGCTTTGTTGCAATAGAATCAATCTTATCAAACATCTCATTTAATAAGCCTAACGAATCATGTAGCCTTTTTGGGGAATTGATTAAGATTAATCGTTCGGTATGTTCATTTTTGTCCGGAGGATAAAGTTCAAGACTCTTTGAGCCGCCCAGTCCGCTGAATTCAACGGTTGCTATTACGCCTTTGGGAAGCTTCAAATCTTTTTCATTAATTACAAACCTCACATAAACATTATTGGTCAGTATTTTTATATTAGTTATATACCCAATCTGTACGCCCATGTATTTTACAGGCGAACCAACAATCATACCGTCCACATCCGGCATAAAAATTTGATAGCTCGGGAGTTCCTTGTATTCTTTATAACGATAAAAACGAATACCCCATATACATAAACACAAAATAACAAACCATACTACAAATTCAATCCAAGCATATATTCTTATGTTGTCCCTTAACTTCATAACTATATTATACATGGAAAACAACGGTTTTACCTCTTGCCAAAAATTTTTTTGTATTATAATATTAATATTGTAAAGTAAGAGGACTGATAAATGGAACAAATAATTAAAGTAGCATGGGACTTAAACGAAAATACCGAAAATCGATACCAGCTTGTTTATGAAATAGCAGAACTTGCAAAAAAACTTGTTGATGAAAATCAGGCCAAAAAAGCACGTGAAGATTTCGGTTTTGAAGAAAATTACGATACAGGATACAAAAAAGAAAATCCCGTTGAACATGCTATTATGGTTAAAGCATCCGAAGCTGATGACAACCGTTTAGTTGGTTAATAAGTTTTTAAAAAAGCACAAAAGGATAAAACCAATTTGTGCTTTTTTGTGTATTAGGGGTATTAAGATGAACGACACTATTGATTTTATATTGAATAAAACAAATAATTTTGAGCCTGAAATAGGTATTGTTCTGGGCTCAGGGCTCGGCGAGTTTGCTGACGAATATTGCGATTATGCAATTCCATACTCAGATATACCAAACTTTATTAAATCCAATGTAAAAGGTCATAAGGGAAGACTGGTTTTTGCAGAAATTGAAGGCAAAAAAATTGTTATGATGCAAGGCAGAAATCATTTTTATGAAGGTCATTCAATGTCCGCCATAACATATCCGATTAAGGTTATGAAAAAACTTGGCGTTAAAACACTTATTCTTACAAATGCCGCAGGTGCTGTAAATGAAAGTTTCAGGCCCGCTGATTTAATGATTATAACAGACCATATTAATTTTATGGGAACAAACCCTCTCATAGGACCTAATGATGATACTCTGGGTGAACGCTTTCCAGATATGAGTGAAATATATAAAAAAGACTTAATAAAAATTGCTGAAAAATGTGCTGAAAAATTATGTATTGATATACAAAAAGGGGTTTATTTTGCATCATCCGGCCCCAGTTATGAAACACCCGCAGAAATAAATATGGCAAGAGTCCTCGGAGCAGATGCAGTTGGTATGTCAACAGTGCCGGAGGCAATTGTCGCAAACTACTGTGGACTCAATGTCTTGGGCATAAGCTGTATATCTAATCCTGCAAGCGGTATCTCAAATACAAAATTATCCCATGCCGAAGTAATTGAAACAACCGATAAAGCTAAAAACAGATTTAAATCTCTTGTATTAGAGATATTGAAATCTCTGTAAATTAATCAACATTTGCGGAAAGACAATTTTTCTCATAATGAAGATGTTCAATCATTGAATTTACGCGGCTCATCATATCTTTGAACATCGGAATAGGCAGACTTTGTTTTCCGTCAGACAAAGCATTTTCAGGATCATGATGAACCTCAGCCATAACTCCGTCAGCACCTACAATTAATCCTGCTTTAGTCATCGGTTCAATTAAATATCGCTGTCCAGTACCATGACTTGGGTCAACAATTATCGGCAAATGCGAATATCTTTTGATAACCGGAATGGATGCTATATCCATGACATTTCTTGTAAAGGTACTGTCAAAACTCCTAATTCCCCGCTCGCATAAAATTACCCGCTCATTACCATTATACATAATATGCTCAGCCGCAAGCAAAAATTCCCTTATCGTACTTGCAAGCCCGCGTTTTAAAATTACCGGCTTATTACATTTTCCTACAGCTTTTAAAAGTTTAAAGTTTTGCATATTACGTGCACCAATTTGTACAACATCAACATAACTGCATATAAGCTCTAAATCCGCGGAATCCATTACTTCCGTAACAGTTAACAATCCTGTTTCATCACTTGCTTGCTTAAGATATTTTAAAGCTTTTTCTTCATACCCTTGAAAATCATAAGGTGAAGTTCTGGGTTTAAAAGCTCCACCGCGTAAGAATTCACAACCCATTTCTTTAGCCGCAAATGCCACCTTTTGCAAGCCTTCATAATCATTTTCAACAGAGCAAGGTCCAACTATCAATACAGGTTTATTCGCACCACCGATTTTCACACCGTTTTCAAATTCAATTACAGTATCTTCAGGCTTTCTGTCACGTGATGCAAGACGAAAAGGCTCACGAATTATCTTTACCTCTTTAACCCCTTCAAGAGCACTTATTCTACCAGGAGTTATTGATGTTTTATCCCCAAAAGCATCAATGACAGTATGTATTTCACCCTGATTTACAATAACTCTGAATTCATGCTCGGTTAAAACCTCAACTACTCTATTTATATTCTCTTTGGATGCCGAGGGCTCCATTACTATAATCATTATATCTTCTCCTTATATTTTAATTATACCATAAGAAAAAAGCGGTCCATTTCTGAACCGCTTTTTAATACTATATTGACTAAATTAGCAGTGGACAGCCTGTTTTGCTTCAACAACTGCCTGAGCTGCTGCAAGTCTTGCCTGAGGGATTCTGAACGGCGAGCAAGATACATAGTCAAGACCAATTCTGTGAGCGAATTTAACAGAATCAGGGTCTCCGCCGTGTTCACCGCAAATACCGCCAACAAGGCTCGGGTTAGTCTTTTTACCTCTTTCCATTGACATTTCAACCAACTGGCCGACACCTTTTTGGTCTAATGTTTCAAATGGGTTAGAAGGTAAGATTTTTTGTTCAACGTAACGGTTGAGGAATTTACCTTCAGCATCGTCACGTGAATAACCGAATGTCATCTGTGTTAAGTCATTCGTACCAAATGAGAAGAATTCAGCGTATTCTGCAATTTCATCAGAAGTCAATGCAGCACGAGGAATTTCAATCATTGTACCAAATTTATATTCAACCTCAACACCTTTTTCAGCCATAACATCTTTTGCAACACGAACCAAAACTTCTTTTGCAACTTTAAGTTCGTTCACATGGCCGATTAACGGAACCATTACCCATGGTTTAACATTTACGCCTTCACGTTTCAAATCACAGCAAGCTTCAAATATAGCTCTAACCTGCATTTCGTTGATTTCAGGATAAGTTAAACCTAAACGGCATCCGCGCAAGCCCATCATCGGGTTAGCTTCTGAAAGACCTTCAACAACATGAAGTAATTCTTCTTTTTCTGAAGCATCTTTGCCTAAAGCCTTCAATGTTGCAACTTCTGCAATCAAAGATTCTTTATCCGGCAAAAATTCATGAAGCGGCGGATCAAGAAGTCTTACTGTTAAAGGTTTGTCGCCCAATGCTTTGAACATTGCATAGAAATCTGAATACTGCATTGGAAGAAGATGATCCAAGGCTTCTTTTCTAGATTCCGGAGTACCTGCGATAATCATTTTTTGTACCCAGGGGAGTCTATCCGGATCCATAAACATGTGTTCAGTTCTGCAAAGGCCAACACCTTCAGCACCGAATTTCAAAGCATTTTCAATATCTTTCGGAGTATCAGCATTAGCTTCAACTTTCATCTGTTTAATTTCGTTAACCCATGAGAAGAATTTATTCCAGTTATCGTCAATTCTTGCTTCAACAAGTTTAACAGCACCTTCCATAACAAGACCTTTACCACCGTCAAGAGAGATAATATCATCTTTGTGGTAAACAGTACCGTCGCTGCCTGTTAATGTTTCATTAGAAAGATCTATTTTCAAATCTTCACAACCTGAAACGCATGGTTTACCCATACCTTTAGCAACAACAGCTGCGTGAGAAGTTGCACCGCCTCTAAGGGTTAAAACACCTTGAGAAACTGCCATACCGTGAATATCATCCGGACAAGTTTCTACACGTACAAGAATAACTTTTTCACCTGCTGCGCCGCGTTCAGCTGCTTCTTCAGTATCAAATACAATTTTACCGACAGCAGCACCCGGAGATGCATTTACACCTGTACAAATTTTATGTGCTTCTTCCAATGCTTTTGAATCAAAGCAAGGCAAAAGAATTTGGTTCACAGTGTATGGATCAACCAATTGAATTGCTCTTTCTTTGGTAATAATACCTTCTTCATACAAATCAACGGCAATTTTAACAGCTGCTGCGGCAGTCCTTTTACCATTACGTGTTTGAAGAATCCAAAGTTTTCCGCGTTCAATTGTGAATTCCATATCCTGAACATCTTTGTAGCCGAGTTCAAGTTTTTTAGCAATATCAACATATTGTCTGTACAAATCAGGCATTTCATTTTCAAGTTCTGCAATTGGTTTCGGAGTTCTGATACCGGCTACAACGTCTTCACCTTGAGCGTTAGTCAAATATTCACCGTAGAATTTATTTTCGCCTGTTGCAGGGTTACGAGTAAATGAAACACCGGTTGCGCAATCGTCACCCATATTACCGAATACCATTGTTTGAACGTTAACAGCAGTACCGTAATTGTGGTCGATTTTGTTCATATTTCTGTACGCAACTGCACGAGGAATATTCCAGGATCTGAACACTGCTTCAATTGCTTCTTCCAATTGAATGTACGGGTCCTGCGGAAATTCTTTTCCGGTAACTTCTTTAATAACATTTTTATAAATAGGAATTAAAGATTTCCAGCCTTCTGCTGAAACTTCCGTATCTTCTTTAACGCCTTCACGTTCTTTAAGTTTTTCAACTTCAGATTCAAAGTATTTTTGTCTATCCATTTCCCATGCAACAGAACCGAACATGGTTAAGAAACGACGGTAACTGTCATAGCAGAATCTCGGATTATTAGTTAATCTGATCATAGCTTCAACAGTTTCATCATTCAAACCTAAGTTCAAAATTGTTTCCATCATACCCGGCATAGAAAGTCTTGCGCCTGATCTTACGGAAACAAGTAAAGGATTTTGATTGTCGCCGAACTTTTTACCGGCTTGTTCTTCAACTTCCTTCAAATAATACTTAACTTCGTCCATCAACCCTTCAGGCATTTTGTTTCCGTGATTAATGTAATCCATGCATGTTTCAGTTGTAATGGTTAACCCCGGAGGAACAGGCAGACCCAAATTGGTCATTTCGGCAAGGTTAGCACCTTTGCCGCCGAGAAGATTACGCATGCCAGCATTACCCTCTCTAAAAAGCCATACTCTTTTTTCTGTCATAATTTTTCTCCTATTTATTTAAAATAAATTAAACGACTATACGGTAATAATAGCACAAAAAAAATTATCCGC